>VXPR01000045.1 GCA_009839405.1 Gammaproteobacteria bacterium | reverse complement strand
CCCGCAACCGCCTGCGGTCAAACACAACCTCCCCGTGGGGCTTATCGGGCCCCTGGGGGGGCGCGTTGGCAGTTCGCTACGCTAACTGCTGGCCCATGGACAGCTACACCGCAATTGTCGAACGCTGCCCCGATACCGGGTTGTTCGTGGGTTACATCCCGGGCTTCCCCGGCGCGCACAGCCAAGGCGAAACCCTCGAAGAGCTGAATGCCAATCTCAGGGAGGTCGTCACGCTGATCTTCGAAGACGGCCCACCGAAGATGCCGGATTTCGTCGGCACCCGCTAGCGCCGCCTCCTCGCGGCTACTCGTCGCGGACGATCACGCCGCATGCGGCCCTTCCGCCGCCGGCGCAGCCGGCCTGCTCGCCCTCCGGGCAATACGTGTCCGGGTCGAGATGGATGATGAAGGCGCTGCCGTCTTCGTCCATCAGCGACAGCGGGCCATCGGACAGGCTCACGCGGGTGGTGAGGGTAAACAGGGCGCCGCGCCCGTTTTCGCCAATGTGGATGTTCACCAGCTCGCCGGCGTGGAAGGGGTGGTTGGCGTCGGGGTTGGTGTTGCCGTGCGGACCGGGGTCGAAATGGCCTTGCGCCGCCGAACAGGGCATGCACGCCGCAGTCTCGTGGATGTGTACCGCGTGCTTGCCGGGGGTCAGCCGCCGCACACGCATCGAGATGTCCACGATCTTCACGAGTTCGTCCGAAGCGCGCTCGCGCAAATGGGCCGTTCCAATTCGCGTGTAGTCGTCGCAACTCATGATGGCCGCAGCTGCGGTTACGTCGTTCGGTGTCTCGCCATCCTCGTGGGCGAGCGCTGGAGCCGCGACCCCGACGAGAAGGAAGAGCGCACAGAGCACCCGCACACGGGGGTTCGGGGCCTTGTGCGACTTATTGGATTCCACGTTCAAATCCCTCCGTTCTGTGAGCCTCTGCTGACGCGCAACGAGACTACCCCAAGCGGGGGCGTCATGGAGCGTCACCGGTGCGCCGGTCCCAGTCTCACCGGCCAGCGAGGCTTTTCGGTAGCATCCGCCGCTCCGCCAGTCGATTCGGAGCGTGCTTCCCATCAATCCATGCAGCCGGAAGGGGAACTCCGCGCGTACCCTGTTCGCCACGTGCGCGCTCGCTGCAATAGCGCCGGTCGCGGCTGCGGGCGAAGTGCCTTGCCAAAGTCCCGACTACAAGCACGGCATTTCCTACGTTCTGCCGATGAAGTATGGCCCCGACTTCGAGCACTTTGCCTATGCCAACCCGGACGCGCCCAAGGGCGGCATCTTTCGGCTGCCGGACATGGGCACGTTCGACAGCTTCAACAACATTCTGGAGAAGGGGCGCGTTGCCGCCGGGTTCGCCTTCACCGGCACCGGCAATGTCGTCTTCGAGCGCCTGCTCGAATCCTCCGCCGACGAGCCGGCGAGCGCCTATGGCCGATTGGCCTCCGGGGTGGATGTGGACCCGGACTTGCGCTGGGTGGCATTTCGGCTACGCGAGGGAGCGTACTGGCACGACGGCCTGCCGATCACGGCCGAGGACGTGGTGTTCACCTTCAACGCCTACAAGGAGCACGGCTCGATCGCGCTGAAGACGGCCCTCACCGACCTTGATCGGGTGGAGGTCGCCAATGAGCGTGACCTCTGCTTCATCACCCGCGAAGGCGCCGAGCCGAACCCCATCATGCCCTTCGCCTACGGCGCGATGGCCATTCAGGCGAAGCACTATTGGGAAGAGCGCGACATCTCCAAGACCACCACGGAGCCGCCCTTGGGTGCCGGCCCCTATCGGCTGAAGGACGTGGACCTGGGTCGCGCCCTCACCTACGAACGTGTGTCCGACTACTGGGGCCAAGACCTGCCGGTGAACCGCGGGCGCTACAACTTCGATCGCCTGAAATGGGACTACTTCCGCGACGAGCACGTGATGCTGGAGGCGCAAAAGGCCGATGTCTTCGACCTGCGCGAGGAGACGGTGTCGAAGAACTGGACGACGCAGTACGACTTCCCCGCCGTGCGCGCCGGCATGTTCAAGGCGGACTTGCGCTACATCACCCGGGTGTGGGGGCTGTGGTGGCCCGTGTTCTGGAACCTCGAACGCGAGCGTTTCCAGGACATCCGCGTCCGCGAGGCGCTCTACATGCTCTACGACTTCCCCTACATCAACCGCGTGATCCTGTTCGGCTTCTACGATCAGGGCGTGAGCTTCTTCCACAACTCGCCCATGGCGCAGAACGGCGTTCCGAGCGAGGACGAACTCGCGCTGCTCGAACCCTTCCGCGACCAGTTGCCGCCGCGCCTCTTCACCGAGGCATACCTGCAGCCGCCATCTGCGAGCTACGGCTTCCGGCGCGATCGGGTGACGCGGGCTTTGGAACTCTTCGCCGAGGCCGGCTGGGTGGTGCGCGACGGCAAGCTGGTGAACGCCGAAACCGGCGAGCGCTTCCGCATCGACTTCGTGTTCGTGGCGGCAACCCTGCTGCGGGCGATGATGCCGTACATCGACGTCCTGAACCGCGTCGGCATCGAAACCACGGCGCGTTCGCCAGAGAACTCGCACTGGCTCTACCGGATGCGCACCGGCACCTTTGACGGCGGTGCGTACCTGTACATCCCCAACAACACGCCCGGACTTGACCTCAGGAACCGTTTCGGCAGCGCCGCCGCGGCGCAGGAGTTCACCCAGAACTGGGCCCGCATCCGCGACCCTGCCTTGGACCATCTCATCGAGCAAGCCATCGGCGCCCGCACCTCGCGCGAGCTCTACGCCGCCACACGCGCCATCGACCGGGTGTTGCTGTGGAAGTTCTATTTCATTCCCGGCATGGCACAGCCCGGCTACCGCCTAGTGCATTGGGACAAATTCGGCGAGGTGCCCTGGAGCGAGACCGGACCGCTTTCCCGCGTCCCGGCCATAGACGCTTGGTGGTGGGACGAAGCAAAGGCACGAAGGGTGGAGGAATGGCTGGCGCGAAGTGAATGAGTGCCGCTAACGCGCCCTGACGGGCGCGTTGGCAGTTCGCTACGCGAACTGCCGGCCTTCGCGCGCGGACTAGCGCCTCTGCAC
>VXPR01000257.1 GCA_009839405.1 Gammaproteobacteria bacterium | reverse complement strand
CTTCCAGGGCCGCGGCCTGCACGAGATTTTCACCTTCGCCAACTCCGGCTACGAGATCGCCACGGGGGTTTCCGAGGTGGATGACCTGCTGAGTCGCGGCGGCATTCAGTCGATGATGTGGACGGTTTCCTTGATCCTCCTGGCGTTGGGGCTCGGCGGGGCGCTCGAACGCACGGGCTGCCTGCAAGCCATCGTCCGAGCGTTGATGGCCCGGGTGCGCCGCTTTGCCGCGGTGCAGGCCTCGGCCACCGCAACCGCCGTGTCCACCAACCTGGTGGCTGGCGACCCCTATCTCTCCATCGCCCTGCCAGGCCGCATGTTCGCACCTACCTACCGCGGCATGGGCTACTCCACCCTCAACCTATCTCGCGCTGTGGAGGAAGGCGGCACCCTGATCTCGCCACTCGTGCCCTGGAACGCGGGTGGCGCCTTCGTCATCGCGGCCCTCGCCCTCGGCATCGCCGACGGCAACTTCGACAACCTGCTCTACATCCCCCTCGCCATCGCCTGCTGGCTGTCGCCGGTCATAGGCATCACCTACGCAATCACCGGCCGTTTCTCCCCCAGGGCGAGCGAGGAGGAACGCGCCGAGTGGGCACGGCGGGGTGAGGAGGTGGCTTCGCGGAGGGCTTGAGAGAAAGCGGCCGCGGAGTCTACGGCCCGGCTTGCGGGGAACATGCTCGGCAACTCGTTGACTCTCGACCAATCGTGCATCGAGGCCAAGCCAACACCAACGTACCGGCCGGATGGCGCAGTGAGTAGCGCATCGGAGCGAGAGCCCTTCACGCTCCTCGCGCCGAAGGCGAAGCAACCAAGGGCCGGAAGCTGCAAACAGCCCCCACCCCGCGAGACGGGCCTGTCGGCGGCGTGGCGGAAGGGCCAAGCCTCCAAGGCCCCGTCCTCGCCGCCGCTACAAGTCCAACGCAAGCGACCGCTTGCCGATGGCTTCTAGCAGCACGCGCTCGAAATCCTCCAACGGGAGCGTCACCTGCTTACGCTCGCCGTAGCGCCGCAGGGTCACCGTTCCGTCGGCCGCTTCGCGTTCGCCGACGATGACAAGGTTCGGCACCTTGCGGGTGAGGCCGGCGCGGATCTTCTTCGACACGGTGTCGCTTTCCGACGCCTCCACGGCGCGCACGAAGTGGCCCCGCAAGCGGTCGACGATGCGCCCCGCATAGTCTGCGAACTGGTCGGACACGGTGATGACCTCCACCTGCACCGGCGCGAGCCAGGTGGGGAAGGCGCCGCCGAAGTGCTCGATCAGGAAGGCGACGAAGCGCTCGTGGGTGCTGAACGGCGCACGATGAATGCAGTACGGCGTGTGCGGCTGGCCGTCGGCGCCGGTGTAGGTGAGGCCGAGCCTCGGCGGCACGGCGAAGTCGAGCTGCACGGTGCTCACCGTCTCGTCGCGCCCGGTGACGGTGTGGAACTGCACATCGATCTTGGGGCCATAGAAAGCCGCCTCACCGATGCCTTCCACATAGTCGATCTGCATGTCGGCCAAGAGGTCCGCAAGGATGCGCTCGGTGCGCTCCCACTCCTCAGGCGCATCGACGTACTTCTCGCGCCCCTTGGCGTCGTTCGGGTCCCACCGCGATAGGCGGATGAAGTAGTCGGTCAGCCCCAAGATCGAATAGGCCTCGTCGTACTGCGCGATCACTTCCCGGAACACGTCGCCAATCTGCTCCTCGGTGCAGTAGATGTGCGCATCGTTCATGCACATGCCGCGCACCCTGGCGAGGCCGCTGACGGCGCCGGACGCCTCCCAGCGATAGACATGGCCGTATTCCGCGAGCCGGACCGGCAGGTCGCGATAGCTGCGCGGCGCGGCGGCATAAACCTTGTGGTGATGCGGGCAGTTCATGGGGCGCAGGATGTACTCCTCCTTCACCGACTCGCCGCCCTCGCCTTCCTCCATCACCTCCATCGCCGGATACATGGAGTCCCGATAGTGGGCAAGGTGCCCCGTAGTCTCGTAGAGGCTGGCCTTGGCGATGTGCGGCGTCGCCACCCGCTGATAGCCGGCGCGAAACTCCAGCTCGTTCGCGAGCTTCTCCAGTTCGTCGCGAATCACCGTGCCGTTCGGCAGCCAAAGCGGCAGCCCGCGGCCGATGTCGTCGTCCACGGTGAAGATGCCGAGTTCCCGACCCAAGCGCTTGTGGTCCCGCTCCTGGGCCAGCTCGTACTCGCGCACCGCCTTGTCGAGCGCCTCGCGGCTGTCGAATGCCCAGGCGTAGATGCGGGTCATCATCACGTTGCGCGAGTCACCCCGCCAATACGCGCCGGCGACGTTCCGCAGCTTGAAGGCGTCGCGGGGGATTTCCCGCGTGGTGTCGACGTGGGGGCCATCGCACATGTCGAGGAACTGGCCGTTGCGATAGAAGGTTAGGCCCTCAAGCCCCCGGCTCTGCACCAGCTCCTCGGCGTACTCGCGCTTGTACGGCTCGCCCATCTCGTCAATGCGAGCAAGGGCCGCATCGGCCGGCAACTCCTCCCGATAGAACCGCTGCCCCTGCTTGAGGATGCGCTTCATGCGCCGCTCGAGCTCGGGGAAGTCCGCATCGGTGATGGGCGAGGTGAGGATGAAGTCGTAGTAGAAGCCGTCGTCGATGGGCGGCCCGAAGCCGAGCGTCGAACCCTCGCGCATCTGCAACACCGCCTGCGCCATCACGTGCGCGAGGCTGTGGCGAATGCGATACAGGCTGTCCGCCTCGCTCGCTCGGTACTCCGATTCGGCCACGCTGTTCATCCTTCGCTCCTCATTCTCGTGGCAAGCCGCTTTTGCAGCCCCCATAACGACAAAACCCCGGTGGCCTTCGCCTTCCGGGGTCTTGGAAGCCGCGGCCCTCTTTGGAGCCGCATCGGCATCGAACTACCGCACGGCCCGCCTACCCGTAGTCGGGCGACGCGTGGTCGTGGTGGTGTTTCCGTTCAAGGCCATGTGGTGAATCATAGGGGAGCGCGGCCCAGTTTGCCAACGCAATTGCTTTAAGTCGGGCCGGACATTCCACACAAATGCAGCGGCCAAGGTCGTATGCTCATTCATCACTCAAGCGTAGGG
>VXPR01000579.1 GCA_009839405.1 Gammaproteobacteria bacterium | reverse complement strand
CTCACCGGGCGCGTGGGTAAGGGCAACATGGGTTAGGGCGTGGACGGGGGGCGTGTTGGGGCGGTGGTGGTCGGTGTAGTGAACCGATACGTTGGCGAGTTTCATTGGCGGTTGGCGGTGAGCGATGCGAGATCGTACCCGATTTCGTGAAGCAGGCGGTGCGCTCCTCCGAGAGTGGGCGAGGCTGCGGGGAAGTTGGAGTAGCCGCCTTCGAAAGGGCGTCCTCGGCTTTTCTCGGAGGGGGGGGCTTGGTTGGGATTAGAGGTCTTGGCTTATTTCCTCTTGGAGTGCGGGGAGTTGGGTGACGAGGCCCACGGCGTCCTCTATGTCCAATTGGATGGCTATGCCGGTGCCGGGGTTTTCGTCCATTTCGGCGGCTTGGCGAATGCGCTCCAGGATGGAGCGGGCGCGGGTTTCGGAGACGACCAGGAGGACTACGTCGCGGCGGGAGGCTAGGTCTAGGCCCAGGAATGTTTTTTGGGGCTTCAGGCCCTCGCCTCGGACGCTGGGGATGGTCGTGGCGCCGGTGGCGCCGGCATCGCGTGCCGCCTGCACGACGGCATTGGTCTTGTCGTCCGACACCAACGCGACGATGAGCTTGAGCTTCATGACGGATTCAACTCTGTGCCTTTCGTTTGGTCGTTTGAGCCAGCGGTGCCGGCGGCGTTGCCGCCTTTCCCGAGGCGCCCAATCAGGCTCACGACGGCAGCGTAGCCGAGTACGGACATGATGGGGAAAACGCTTGCGAACGCAATCAGGCCGAAGCCGTCGATCAGCGGGCTGCGGCCGGGGACGTTGGCGGCAAGGCCAAGGCCCAGAGCTGCCACCACCGGAACCGTGACGGTGGAGGTGGTGACGCCGCCGCTGTCGTAGGCGAGCGGGATGATGGTGCGGCTGGCGCGGAACGTCTGCACGATCACCACCACATAGGCGGCGACGATGTACCAGGGCAGCGGGGTGCCGGTGACGATGCGGAAGCACCCGAGGGAGACCCCGACGGCGACCCCAACAGCCACAGCGATGCGCAGCCCCCATGCGCTGATGGCACCTCCGGACACCTTCTGGGCCTTCAGCGCCACGGCGAGCAAGGGCGGTGCGGCGAGGGTGGCGGCGAAGCCGATGGCGGCGGCGAAGGCGTAAACCAAGGTGTAGTCGCGCCAGTCCACGGCCGCGCCGGACGTGGCGGCGGCCTCGGTGAGTTGCCGGGCCATGGTTTCGCCGATGGGGAACAGCGCCCGCTCGAGGCCAATCAGGAACAGGGCGAGGCCCAGGAGCACGCACAGGAAACCGACGACGATGCCGCGCAGGTTCTGCACCCGGCGGCGCAGCACGACTACCTGGAAGACGACGAGGATGGCGAGGATCGGCAGCACGTCGAACACGGTGGTCGCAACCGTGCCGAGAAAGTCGGCGGCGAAATCGAGCAGGGCGCTCACATCACCATCCCGTAGGCGAGGACGAAGATCACGGGCATGCCGCAGGCAAAGGCGATGAGGCCGAAGCCGTCGAGCATGGGGTCGCGCCCCTTGATGGAGGTGGCGAGGCCGACGCCTAGCGCGGTCACCAAGGGCACGGTGATGGTGCTGGTGGTGACGCCGCCGGCGTCATAGGCGACGCCGACGATTTCGTCCGGGGCGAAGACGGTGAGGATGGTGACCAGGACGTAGCCGGTGATGATGAGGCGGTGGATGGGCCAGCCCTTGAGGATGCGCAGCACGCCGAGAACGATGGCGAAGCCGACCGACGTCGCCACCACCATGCGCAAGTTGAAGGCGTAGCTCGTGCGGGCTTCGTCGCTGTTGGCGATAGCGCCGGCTTCGGCTGCCACCTCGGCGGCTTCGGCGGCGATGGCGATCAGGGCGGGTTCCGCAACCGTGGCGCCAAAGCCGAGGCAAAGGGCGAAGGCCAATAGGAGGGTGGCGCTGCCTTTGTGGGCGAACGCTTCGGCGATGGATTCGCCGATGGGGAAGAGGCCGCTCTCGAGGCCTTGGATGAAGAGGGCCAAGCCCACGACGACGCACACCAACCCGACCAGCACATTGCCGAGATTCGGGAAGGGTTGCTGGAGGACGACGGCCTGGAAGAAGGCGATCACGAGGACGATGGGGGCGAGGTCGCGCAATGCGTCCCGGAGCCGCTTGCCGATGGCGAGGGCGATGGCCATTGCGGGATTCAGCTGCGAGAGTTTTTGTCAGGCGCGGATGCGGAAGTCGTTCTGGCCGGAGAGGTCCTGGCCGCGCATGAGGTAAAGCGTTCGTTCGGACATGGCGAGAGGGCCTTTGCGAGAGGAGGCCCCTCGCGCTCCCCCCGCCTGAGGGCTGCCGGCGGGGCGGCTGCCGGCGAGGTCGCGGCGATACACGGACGTCGTCGGCATGTAGCGCAAGGTCATGCCGCGGCGAGGGTGTTCCGAATGATTGGGTTCCGAGCCGTGTACGAGGAAGATGTCGTGCAGGGAGACTTGGCCGCGTTCGAGCACGATGTCGCGCGCCTGGGACTCGTCGAACTCGCCTTGGCGCAGCTCAAGGGGAAGGCTTAACCCCTTGGCGCCGTTGAAGTCGTGCTGGCCTAGTTCGCGGCGGCGATGGGAGCCGGGGATTATGCGCAGGCAGCCGTTTTCGGTGGTGGCTGGGTCCACGGCGATCCAGACGGAACAGGTTGCGAGCGGGCGGATGGGCCAATATTCGCCGTCCTGATGCCACGGCGTTCGTGTCCCGACGCGTGGGGGCTTGGCGAAGAAGCTCGAGTTCCAAAGGGCGAAGTGCTCACCGATCAGTTGCTGCACCATGCCGAGGATCTCGGGGTTGCGCGCAATGCCCAGAAACCAGGTGTCGAAGGCCAGCACGGCGGGGCAGTAGTCCTTGAACTCGGGGTGTTTCGCGAGCAGGCGGTCGTGGGCGGAGGCGATCTCGTCGATCGCCTGATCGCTCAATCGGAAATCCGGTATGACGTAGCCGTCACGCTGATATTGCTGGATCTGTGCCTCGCTGAGCATTCCCACGCCATTTCTCCGTGCGGGCCGTGAGTCTGTCAGAAATGGTTGCCGAATGTGGGGTTGTGGAAGCGGGAGGGAGCGTGCCTTGGG
>VXPR01000568.1 GCA_009839405.1 Gammaproteobacteria bacterium | reverse complement strand
GAGGGGCACTGTCCGTACACCGACGAACCGGTGCCCATTCGCTCCGCGGCGCAGATCGTCGAGGCGATCCTGGCGCTGCCGAACGGGGCCGAAGTGGAACTGCTCGCGCCGATTTTCGAGGTCTATGGTGAGACGCCGGAGTTCCTGTTCACCGAGGTGCGCAAGCAAGGCTGCCGGCATGTGGAGATCGATGGGGAGCGTGTGGACCTCAACGAGGATCCGCCCGATGCCCTGCCGCCCGGTGCCCGGCTGTCGGCGCTGGTGGATCGCTTCGTCGTTGCGCCGGATGTGGAGAAGCAGCTCAAGGCCGGCGTCGAGCATGCCTTGCGTGTAGGCGATTCGCTCATGTTCGCGCGGGTGGTTGGCGGCGCGACGAAGAAGCGAATCGCCACGTTTGCGAGGGAGTTTGGCAGCGCCACGCACGGCCTCGTGTACGGCGACATCGTTCCCGACTTCTTCATGTTCAACAACCCCGAGAGCGCCTGCCGCACCTGCGGCGGCATCGGCACCGACAAGCGCACCCATCAGGACCTCCTGATCTCGAACCCGGAACGCTCCATCCGCGACGGCTGCTTCCTGCGCGACGCCTTCACTTACCGCCCCGACAACCACCGCGGCTACACGCTCTATTCCCTGTCGGAGGAGTACGGCTTCAGCCTCGACGCGCCTTGGCAAGACCTCCCCGATGAGGCGCAGCAGGCCGTGCTCTACGGCACCGGCGGCGAGCCGTTGCAGCTTCGCATTCCGCCGGACGCCAAGGTTCGAAAGGAGAACTGGCTCCGGCGCCCGTTTGCGTTCCAGGGCATCGCCGGCGGCATCGAGCGGCACTATCGCTGGTATCGGCAGCGCGACGTGCCGAGTTCCGGCATGGAGGCGTGGCTCGACCGGGTGATGGTGGAGCACACTTGCCCCGACTGCGGCGGCTCTCGGCTGCGCGCCACGCGGCTCAAGTTCCGCATCGCCGGGCGCAACATCGACGATTTCGGGCGCATGAACTTCGACGAACTGCGCCCGTTTCTCGATTCCATCAAGCCGACGGGCCCTCGCGCAGACGCCGGCCGGCAAATCCTCGCCGAGATCGGCAAGCGCATTGACCTGTTGCTCGGCATCGGCCTCGACTATCTCAGCTTCAGCCGCGCCTCGAGCACGCTGTCCGGCGGCGAGGCGCAGCGCATTCGCCTGTCGACGCAGATCGGCTCCGGGCTGATGGGCATGCTCTACGTGCTCGACGAGCCCTCCATCGGCCTGCATCCGAAAGACAACGTGAAGATGATCGACACGCTGCGCTCGCTTTGCGATCTCGGCAACACCGTGCTGGTGGTGGAGCACGACGAGGACACCATCCGGGCGGCGGATTTCGTGGTGGAGGTGGGGCCGGGGCCCGGTATTCATGGCGGCGAGGTGGTGGCGACCGGGTCGCTCGACGACATCATCGCTTGCGATGAGTCCCCCACGGGGCGCTATCTCTCCGGGCGCGAGTCGATCCCCATGCCCGAGAAGCGCCGGGAGGTCAACGGCGAGCGACTCACCATTCGGGGCGCGGCGGAGAACAACCTCAAGGGCATCGACGTGGAAGTGCCGCTCGGCCAGTTCATCTGCGTCACCGGCGCGTCGGGCTCCGGCAAGTCCACGCTCGTGAACGAGATTCTCTACAAGGAACTGTGGAAGCGGCTGGTGGACCCGCGGTCTCTGTCGGGCGCCCACGAGGGCATCGACGGCGTGGACCACCTCACCCGCGTCATCAACATCGACCAGTCGCCCATCGGCCGCAACAGCCGCTCCAACCCCTCCACCTACGTCGGCTTCTACGACCAGATCCGCACGCTCTTCGCCAGCACGGAGCTCGCCAAGGAGCGGGGCTACAAGCCGGGACGGTTCAGCTTCAACGTCAAGGGCGGGCGCTGCGAGGAATGCCAGGGCGAAGGCGTGATCGCCACCAAGCTCTACTTCATGCCGGACGTGGAGGTGGTGTGCGCCTCCTGCAAGGGCCAGCGCTTCAATGCCGAAACGCTGGAAATCACCCACAAGGGCAAGACCATCGCCGACGTGCTCGGCATGTCCATCGAGGAAGGCGTCGGGTTCTTCGCGGACATTCCGGCCATCGGCCGCAAGCTCAAAGTGCTGAACGACTTGGGCCTCGGTTACCTGACCCTTGGGCAATCCGCCACGACGCTATCCGGCGGCGAAGCGCAGCGAGTGAAGCTCGGTGCGGAACTCGCCAAGCTCCAGCGCCGCGGCCACATCCTCTACATCCTCGACGAACCCACCACGGGCCTGCACCTGGCCGACATATCCCGCCTGCTCGAATGCCTCCACCGACTGGTGGACGCCGGCCACACGGTGCTAGTAATCGAGCACCACTTGGACGTAATCAAGACCGCCGACCACATCATCGACCTAGGTCCGGAAGGTGGCCGCGGCGGCGGCGAGGTGGTGGTGACGGGTCCCCCCGAAGTCGTTGCAGCAACGGAGCGATCGCACACGGGGCGGTTCTTGCGGGAGCGGCTTGGGTAACCTCTGACGGAGTCGACGGACGCACCTTGCGCGCCGTAGGCGCGTCCGCAGCGGGAGTCAGAGGGTTGGGTACAGCGTGCGTGAGTTGCCGGCGAAGAAGGCTGCCTGTTGCGTTGCTGGAACTCCGTCCAAGGCTCTTGTGAAGCGGCCGATGGGGTCGCGGCCGCCTTCGGCGTGGGGGTAGTCGGAGGAGAAGAGGTAGAGGTCCGGCATCGACTCTCGGATCAGTTGGCCTACATCTTCGAAGGGGTATGGGGTGAAGCGGAGTTGATCCTGGAACTGTTCGGAGGGCTTGCGCTTGAAGCCGGCGAGGTAGGGTTCGGAGCGGGACCAGATGTCGACGGCGTGGTCCAGGCGGCGGATGGTGTCGGGGACCCAGCCGGCACCTAGTTCGATGACTCCGCCGGTGAGTTTCGGGAATCGCTCCAGCACGCCGTCGAGCACTAGCGTCGAGATGAAGCGTTGGGCGGAGTGGAAGATTACGGTTAGGTCCTTCGAGCCGATCACCTCGGCGCGGCCCCTCGCGCTTTGTCGTTCGGAGTGGCCGTCGTTCATCCATTCGTTGGGGATGCTGAGGCTGGAGC
>VXPR01000547.1 GCA_009839405.1 Gammaproteobacteria bacterium | reverse complement strand
TTACGTCTACTCACTTCTTCACGCCTCGTTTTTGTCTGGTCTGGGTTTTTGGTTTATATCATATTTTTTGTCGTGTACGGACAGGCGGCAGCGCTGGCGCCGGACGAGGTGCTCTGGCCCTACTTTCGAGCCTTGTTGCAAGCACGTATCCAAGCGGATCACGCCGGTGCGCTCGCATCGCTCGACGCCGCCATCGCGCTCGACGACGGCTACGTTCCGGCATGGCTTGCGAAAGGGGAATGGCTGCGGGAGTTGGGACACGCGGAGGAAGCGCGAGCCGCCTACGAACGTGCCGCCGAACTCGGCGCAGGGTCGCCAGCGACATATGGCCTGGCCCGCCTCTTGATCGACGACAGGCGCTTCGACGAGGCGGTGGCGCTGCTTGAACCCCTCAACGCGAAGCTTGCCGACCCTCGCCTCGACGCGCTGCTGGGTCGCGCCTACCGGGCGCTGGGCCGCGCCGAAGACGCACGGATTGCCGCGGCCAGGGGCAGCGGCGCCACCTCCGCCATGCAGTGGATCGACCCGCGTCTGGCGGAGCGGACGCCCTACATCGCCGGCTTCAGCAACCTGCTGCAGCACGCGCAGAGCCTGATCCAGGCTGGCCGCCAGGAGGACGCCCTGACCATCGCGGAATCGCTCGTCGCCGAGCGGCCCGACGACATCGCGGCCATCAATACTCTCGTGTGGGCCAACGCTGCTCTCGGGCGCTTCTCCAAGGCGCAATCGGTTCTGCGGAGCGGGCTCAAGCGCTATCCCGACGAACCCCGCCTGCATCAGATGATGGCGAATGCATATCTGCAGCAAGGCAACATCGACGACGGTCGCCGCCATCTTGAACGGGTTACCGAGCTCGCTCCCGACAATGCCCGCGCCCTCGAGGAGCTTGGCTGGCTGATCGCCCGCGAGGGCCGTGCCGACGAAGGCATCGCCCTGCTCGAGAGGGCACTTGAAAGCGGCGCCAGGGAGCCGAAGGAAGTGCTGTATCGCCTGGGCCTGCTGCTCGGTGCCGAAGAGCGCTGGGAGGAGGCTGCGGCGCGGTTCCGGGACGCCGGCCGCATCGATGCGGCCTTTGCCATGGCACACGTGCATCTCGCACGCTGCCTCGCCGAGGCCGGTGACTATGGCGAGGCCCACGCAGCCCTTGCCTGGGCGGACCGGATCGGCACGCACGCCAGCGAACGCGCTTCGGCCCGTCGCCGCCTGGAGCAACTGCAACAGGGCGACGCATGAACCGCACCGGCTGGCGAGGCTCCGCAGGGGCGACGCTGGCCCCACTCGGCAACCTTCCCGTGGCCTTGCTGCTGTGCCTGCTTTGCTCCTGTGCGCCGGACGGAACCGAGACGTCCGAGCCCTGGTTCGAGGAAGCAGCGGCGGAGCGCGGCGTGGATTTCCAGCATGTTTCCGGCTTCGAGGAACGCTACCTGCTGCCGGAGATCACCGGCAGTGGCGCCGCGCTAGCGGACCTGGACGGCGACGGCGACTTGGACATCTATCTCGTGCAGTCCGGCAGTCTCGTCTCGCCCACGGACGCTGCGGACCGCATCTACCTCAACCGCGGTGACGGCCATTTCGAGCCCGGCACGCCGCCGCCGGACGGCGATGGCTACGGCATGGGCGTGGCGGCCGGAGACTACGACAACGACGGTGACGTGGACCTCTATGTCACCAACGTTGGCGCCAACGTGCTGCTCCAAAACGACGGCCACGGGCGCTTCGCGAACGTGGCGCGCGAGGCTGGCGTGGACAACACCGGGTGGGGTGCATCCGCCGCCTTCCTCGACCTCGATGCGGACGGCGACCTGGACCTGTTCGTCGCCAACTACATCGGCTGGCGCGCGGATGCCGAACTCGAGTGCTACATGGCCGGAGTGCCCACCTACTGCCCACCACAGAACTACAAGGCGCCGGCACCAGACCTCCTGTTCCGCAACGACGGCGACGGCACCTTCACGGATGTCAGCCGCGTCGCGGGATTGCAGCTCGCCTTTGGCAACGGCTTCGGCGTCGTCGGCGCCGACTACAACCAGGACGGGCGCACAGATGTGTTCGTCGCCAACGACATGACGGTCAATCAGCTATGGCTGAATCAGGGCGGCCTCGTGTTCGCGGAGTCCGCCATGGACTGGGGCTGCGGCGTGGACGAGGCCGGGGAAGCGAAGGCGGGCATGGGCGTTACCGCGGCGGATGTGGATGACGACAGCGATGTCGATGTGCTGGTGGTGAACCTCGAGGGACAGACCGACTCCCTGTTCCGCAATGCCGGCGGCTGGTTCGAGGATGCGACTGCGGAGTTCGGCCTCAACCTCACAAGCCGCCGTTTCACCCGCTTCGGCGTGGTGCTGGCCGACCTCGACAACGACGGCCGCCTCGACCTCTATCAGGCGAACGGCGCAGTCTCGCATCGCTTCCTCACCCAGGACGATCCCTTCGCCGAGCCGAACACGCTCTATCGCGGCACCGAGGAAGGGCGCTTCGAGCTTGTGACGCCCGCCGGCGGCGTCGCCGGAGCGCCCCGCCACACCAGCCGGGGCCTTGCGGTGGGCGATCTCGACAACGACGGCGGCATGGACCTGCTCGTAGTCAACCGCGACGCCGCACCGTACCTTCTCCTGAACCGAGCCCCCCACCGAGGCAACTGGATCCGCTTCCGCGTGCTTACCGAACACGGCCGCGACGCCCACGCCGCCACCGTGTCGGCCACAATCGGCGCTCGCCGCTTACATCGGGAAGTCCAGCCGGCGGCGAGCTACCTGTCGTCCAACGACCCCCGCGTCCACTTCGGGCTTGGCGAAGCGACCGGCGTCACCGACGTGACCGTCTCTTGGCCCGGCGGCGCCCGACAGTCATTCGGCGACTTCGCCGCCGGTCGCGACATCGAACTGCGCAAGGGCGAAGGCTTGCCCCTCTAGCGCCGGCTAGAGCTCTCGCGGGTAGCCCGGATTAGCGCCTCTGCACACCCGCGAACACCCCCCTCCGAGAAACGGCGAGGACGCCGTTTCTCGACTCCCCCGCAAGGGGGGAGTGACAGGAAAGTGCGCGCCACCACCGCTGTTGGGGATGCAAAGGGTGACAGGAAAATGCGCGCCACCACTGTC
>VXPR01000064.1 GCA_009839405.1 Gammaproteobacteria bacterium | reverse complement strand
CGCTCATGGACGGGCAGTAGATTCCCGAAACGCCGCGCCGCTCGATCTCCCGAGCGAGGTCCAAGGTGGCGTTGCGGCGTCCTGGCACGGCGGCAAGGCTGATCGCGGGCATCCGCGAGGCTTCAGTGGGCACGTTGTCTCTCCCGAGGCTGGCGTAGGTTGTTTACTTTCCGAACTTGTGGCGCAGCGTGTACCAGCTCGGATAGGGGATCTGGCGCGGCTCCTGCTTCGCCGTCCAGAATCGCACGACGCGGCCGTCGGACAGGCGCAGCGCCTTGGCCACGTCCTTGTTCGACAGACCCTTGCGGTCCATCCACTCGCGCAGTTCCTTTGCGGTTGGCGGGTACTTCTTCACGTCGCGCCTTCGGTTCAGTTGCCGCCGCACCGCACCGCAGTTCGTAGGCGAGAGTTGCGCCGCAGAGCGGGGTTGGCGATGCTACCAGCTTCGCAGGACGCGTGAGAGAGGTCCCGCGTCGGTGCGACGACGCGTGCCGATAGGAGGAACAATGAGCCGATTGCTGAACGAACTAGCGACGATTGCCGGCCCCGGCGGGCTCCTCACGGGCGACGAAGTGTCCTCCCGCGCCAGCGGCATCTGGCGCAGCGACGGCATCCAGGCGCAAGCCATCGTACGCCCCCGCGACACCGAGCAGGTGAGCCGCATCCTGAAGCTCTGCAACAAGGCGGGGCAAAGCGTCGTCACCCACGGCGGCCTCACGGGGCTAGTGGAGGGTGCCATCAGCGCACCCGATGACATTGCACTGTCGCTCGAGCGCATGAACCAGATCGAGGACGTGAACGTCGTGGATCGCACCATGACCGTCCAAGCCGGCGTAGTCCTACAGGCGATTCAGGAACGCGCCGACGACCACGGCCTCATGTATCCGCTCGACATCGGCGGTCGCGGCAGTTGCACCATCGGCGGCAACATCGCCACCAACGCCGGCGGCAATCGCGTCATCCGCTACGGCATGACCCGCGACATGGTGCTTGGCGTGGAGGCCGTGCTGGCCGACGGCACCGTGGTCTCGTCCATGAACCGCATGATCAAGAACAACGCCGGCTACGACGTGAAGCAGGTGTTCATCGGCAGCGAGGGCTCGCTCGGCGTCGTCACCCGCGCCGTGCTGCGCCTGCGTGAGAGGCCGCGCAGCCAGGCCACCGTGCTCGCGGCGCTGGACGGCTTCGACAAGGTAGGGCAACTGCTCAAGACCATGGACGCCAAGCTCGGCGGTGCCCTTTCCGCCTATGAGGTGCTGTGGAACGAGTTCTACCGCCTCGTCACCACGCCCCCGGCCAAGCAAAACCCGCCTTTGTCGCAGGACTATCCCTACTACGCCCTCATCGAGACCATGGGCGGCGATCCCGAAGGCGACCATGCGCGCATGGAGAGCGCGTTGGCGGAGGCCTACGAAGAGGGGCTCGTGGCCGACGCTGCGGTCGCCACCAGCGAAGCACAGCGCCAGGAGATGTGGGCCATCCGCGACGACGTGGAGCAGACCACGCACTTCGACCCGAACTTCATCTTCGACGTGAGCATGAGGCTTTCGAAGATGGAGGGCTACGTGGAGGAAGTGAACCGACGCCTGGACGCCACCTTCGGCGACTACACCAACTTCACCTTCGGCCACATCGGCGACGGCAACATCCACTTCGCCATCAGCGCCGGCGACAGCGAGGAGTCGGCGCGGGAGGGCGTGGAACGAGCGGTATACGAGCCCCTGCACGCCATCGGCGGCTCGGTCTCGGCAGAGCATGGCGTGGGATTGGAGAAGAAGCCATATCTGCATCTTTCCCGCACCAGCGAGGAAGTGGCGCTGATGCGAACGCTCAAGCGAGCGCTTGATCCGAAGGGCATCCTGAACCCGGGCAAGATCTTCGAACTGGCGCCGGGCTAAATCGGGGGTCTGCATACTGGGCCTCGCGGCCGGATGGGAGGCGTTCTGCCTTGTCTGCGCGCCTGTCGGCGCGAGCGAGGGCAGGATGCCCTCGCCCCGAAGGTCCCTCGCCCTGCCGAAGGACGATTAACTGCAAACCGGGCTTGAATCAGAGGTCCCAAACGATGACCGACCTGCATTTCCTTTCGCTTTCCGACATCACGCGCCGAACCAAGAGCGGCGAGTTGCGCTCCGGGCAGGTAGTGGAGCACATGCTCGCGCGCATTGAGGCGCTGGAGCCGGAGACTCGTGCCTACCAGATGGTGCTGGGCGAACGGGCGCTCAAGCGCGCGGAGGAGTTGGACGGACAGCGATCGCGGGGCGAGCCGTTGGGCCCGCTGCATGGTGCGCCCATTGCGCTCAAGGATCTGCTCTTCACCAAGGGGCTGCCGACTTCCAGCGGCACCAAGGTAATGGTCGACTGGTGTCCGGACTACGACGCCACGGTGGTCGAACGCCTCGAATCCGCCGGCGCCGTCGTGCTCGGCAAGGTGAAGCTCACGGAGGGTGCCTATGGCGAGCACCATCCTGAGGTCGTGCCGCCGCGCAACCCGTGGAATCCCGAGCATTGGACCGGCGTTTCCTCCTCCGGGTCGGGCGTTGCGGTCGCGGCTGGCCTCGCCCACGGCGCGATCGGCACCGACACCGGCGGCAGCATTCGCTTCCCGTCCGCCGCGTGTGGCTTGGTCGGCATCAAGCCCACCTACGGGCGCGTCAGCCGCTATGGCGTGTTCCCGTTGGCGGAATCCCTCGACCACATCGGCCCGATGACCCGCTCGGTGGAAGACGCTGCCCGCATGTTGCAGGCGATGGCAGGGCACGATCCGAACGATTCCACTTCGCTCGAGGCACCCGTGCCAGCCTATCCCACGTTGCGTCGGCAAGACCTCGCGGGCGCCACCATCGGCGTCGACTGGCGCTATGTCACGGAAGGCGTGGATGAATCGGTGACGGCGGTGATCCAAGCGGCCACGGCGCTGGTGCGAGACCTCGGCGGCGTGGTGAAGGAAGTGACGATTCCGCCACTCGACGATTTGGCGCGCAACTGGGCCCTCACGTGTGGTGTCGAATGCGCCCGTGCCCACGCCGAGTGGTATCCGAGTCGGGCGGACGACTACGGCCCCGCGCTCAAGGGTCTGATCGAACTTGGCCGCCGTTCGAC
>VXPR01000351.1 GCA_009839405.1 Gammaproteobacteria bacterium | reverse complement strand
GAGTCTATTCGTGGTAGCGTGGCAAAGCAACTTTTGCCTTGAGCTAGGCGGCGGCGCGGGATTCCCTTATGCAAGTCGTTACGGTTGCGGTGCCGCGACCGCTGCGCCGCTTGTTTGACTATGCGGTGGGGGATGACGTCGTCCTGTCGGTGCCTGGGTGCCCGCCGGCACCGGGGTGCCCGCCGGCACCTGGGTGCCGGGTGCGGGTTCCCTTCGGTGGTGCCGAGGTGGTGGGCGTGGTGGTGGGCCACGCGGAAGGCTCGGAGCACGACCTCAAGCCCATTGGCGAGGTGCTCGACGAAGCGCCGCTCCTGACGCCGGACCTCATCGAACTCGCGAACTGGCTGGCGCGCTACTACCACCATCCCATCGGCGGCGCGTATGCCACCTTGCTGCCGAAGCTGGCGCGGCGGGGCGCTCCGGCGCGGGCAACGCGGGCGCTGGTGTGGCAGCCGAAGGTGGAGGTGCCGCCGGCAGTCTTGGCTCGCGCACCGGCGCAGCGAAGGGCGCTTGCCATGCTGATCGAACACGGCGGTGTGGACGATGCCGACGTTGCGGCGCTCGGGGTGCCGCGACGCGTGTTGAACGCGTTGGATGGACGGGGCCTGGTTCGGGGTGTGCCGCTCGAACCGACGTATCGCGTCGCCCCCGGTGGCATCGAGCCTACCGACGAGCAGCGCTCGGCCGTGGCGGCGATCGACGCATCGCGCGGCACGGCAGCGGTGCATCTTCTGCAAGGCGTCACGGGCAGCGGCAAGACCGAGGTGTACATGCGCGCCATCGAGCGTGTGCTCGAGGCAGGGCAGCAGGCGCTTGTGCTGGTGCCGGAAATCGCCCTCACGCCGCAGACCACGCGGCGCTTTCGGGCGCGGTTTGGGGCTGCGGCGACGTTACATTCCGGTGCCACCGACCGGCAGCGCTTCGATGCCTGGATCGACTGCTTGAGCGGCCGCCATCGAATTCTGATCGGCACGAGGTCAGCGGTGCTGGCGCCGTTTCGCAAGCTCGGCATCATCGTCGTGGACGAAGAGCACGACCCGTCCTACAAGCAGACCGAGGGGCTCACCTACTCGGCGCGGGATGTGGCGGTGAAGCGGGGGCAGTTGCTGGGCATCCCGGTGGTGCTTGGTAGCGCCACGCCGTGCCTTGAGACGCTGGAGAACGTCCGGCGCCGCCGCTATGGCGTTCTACGCCTGCGCGAACGACCCGGAGCGGCGCACCTGCCCCGCTTCTCGGTGCTCGACGTCCGCGGTCTTGCGCTGCGCGAGGGGCTGGCGGAACCGTTGCTCAGAAGGATGGACCGCCACTTGGCGGCGGACGGGCAGGTGCTGGTGTTCGTCAACCGTCGTGGCTATGCGCCGGTGCTGGTTTGCGGCGACTGTGGCTGGCAGGCGTTGTGCGCGCACTGCGATGCACGGCTGACGACGCATCGCTGGCCGGCGGCGAATGGTTCTGTGCAGGCGTTGATGGTTTGCCACCATTGCGAGGAACGCTATCGCCTGCCAGCCGCCTGCCCCGACTGTGGTGGCGAGCGGCTGCGGCTCGTGGGCGTCGGCACGCAGCGGGTGGAGGATGCGTTGGCGGAGCGGTATCCGGGGGTGCCGCTCTATCGCATCGATCGCGACACGACGCGTCGCACCGATCGCCTCGCCGCAGACCTCGACGCGATTCGCGCCGGCGGTGCGGCCATCCTGGTCGGCACGCAGATGCTTGCCAAGGGGCACCACCTGCCGGACGTGACGTTGGTGGCAGTGGTGGATGCAGATGCGGGCTTCCTGTCGGCCGACTTCCGGGGGCCCGAGCGCACGGCGCAATTGATCGTCCAGGTGGCGGGGCGTGCCGGTCGAGCGGGTCGCCCCGGCGAGGTTTGGATTCAGACGCTGGACCCGGACAACCGCAATCTAAAGGCCCTCATCGACTCGGGCTACGAGGGATTCGTGCGCACGGAGCGCGACATCCGACGGGCGGTGGGGATGCCGCCGTTCGGTGCGCTGGCCATCGTCCGGGCGGAGAGTCGCGACGAGGCCGGCGCCGTGCGCGTGCTTGAGGATGTCTCGATGCGAATGTCGCCCTTTGCCGTGCAGTTGGCGGGGCCTTCGCCGGCGTTTCCGACGCGTCGCGCCGACCGCTATCGCTACCAGTTGCTGGCGCTGTCGGAGCGCCGGGCCGAGCTGCATCGGGCGTTGGCCGCGCTGACGCGGTCGCCGCCTGATGCCGGCCGTGCGCGCTGGAGCATCGACGTCGATCCGCTGGGCGTCTTTTGAACCGATCCGCGTATCATCTGCCGTAGCTGCGAGCGAATGCGCGCACGAAGGCCAGCAGTTCGCGTGAGCGAACTGCCAAAGCGCCCCTCAGGGCGCGCTAGCGAGATCGCCCCGAATTGATGCCGAGACAACAACCCCAAATCGTGCGCGGGGCTTCCTCCCGCAGAAGGAGCTCTGCCCATGGCGGCAATGCCCGATCCCGGGGCGGGCGCCGGTTTCTGCCGACCTTCCTTGGCGGCGCCGTTTGCGGTGTCGCCGCGACGCTTTTGGTCACATTGGAACTGTCGCCGGGGGCAGAGCCAGGCCCTGTAGCGGCATCCGAACGCACGACCCCGGAGCCCTTCGCATTTGACTTCTTCGAGGTGCTCGTGCGCGGGCAGTCAGAGCCTGTGGTGGTGCATGACACCTCGCCACTGGTGCCGACAGAACAGGACCAGACACCGGGCGTGACCGAGTACTTGCTGCAGGCCGGCTCCTTTCGCCTCCGCGACGATGCCGAACGGATGCGCGGCTGGCTAATGCTCTACAGCGATCTGCCGGGCGTGCAGGGCCTCTCCATCACCGCGTCGGCAGTGGAACTTGAGGAGCAGGGCACATGGCACCGCGTGCTCATCGGCCCCTTCGAGGACCGCAACGCGGTGGACCAAGCGATGGCACACCTGCGCCAACGCGATGTCGCAACCTTGCTGCTGGAACGGCCAAGCGACTAGCAAGTTCCCATCCCGACTTCCCATCCCGGCATGGGTGGACGATGTGCCTTCAGCGCTAGGAGCTTGCGCCGTAGGAAACGACGCTTGCGCCGGAGTCGAGCCCCCCCTGCGAGAAGCCCCCCCTCCGAAAAG
>VXPR01000463.1 GCA_009839405.1 Gammaproteobacteria bacterium | reverse complement strand
GCGGGGGAGTCGAGAAAAGCGTCCTCGCTTTTCTCGGAGGGGGGGCCGCCTGCGGGCTGTGCAGAGGCGCGAGTCCGCGCTAATCGTCGCCGACGGCCCTCGCGAGCCTTTCGTTGGCGGCGATGAAGTCTTCCATGAACTCATACACCACCTGCCGGGTGGTCTGGATCGAGTTCATCAGGCCCACTCCCTGGCCGACGAAGGAAGTCGCCAAATGCCGCGCCCCCTCGTGGCCGCCTTCGGCGAGCTTCGTCACCTTCGCGAGCGCCGGTTCGCTCACCAGCGACTGCAGCGGCATCGGCAGCGGCTGCGGGGCTTCCTCCGACTCCCATGCATCGGTCCAGGGCGAGCGCAACTGGCGTGAGTACTTGCCGGTGCGCGCTTGCGAGCGAACCGTCTGGCGCGAGTTCGCAGCGACGTACTTCTCCTTGATGACGGGGGAGGTTTCCGCCTCCGCCGTGGTCAGCCAGACCGAGCCAGTCCAGGCCCCGGCGGCACCCATCGCCATGCAGGCGGCCATCTGCCGCCCGGTGACGATGCCGCCGGCCGCCAGCACCGGCGCCGGCTTGCCGTGGCGCTCGATGGCCTCGATCACCTCGGGCACCAGCACCATGGTGGAGACCTCGCCGCAATGACCGCCGGCTTCCGTGCCGGCCACCACCAACAGTTCCACACCCGCGTCCACCTGCTTGATGGCGTGCTCCTTGGCGCCCACCAGCGCGGCCGCCACCACGCCGCGGCTCTTGGCCATCTCCAGCATGTAGGTCGGCGGCACGCCCAGGGCGTTGGCGATCAGGCGAATCGGATGCGAGAAGGCGACGTCGATGATGTTGCCGGCGCGCTGCTTGGTGAGGAAGCCGCCGCTGGCGCCGCGCTGGTGCTGATAGACGTCCGCGGTGTCGATGTTGTGCTGGGCGAGGATGCCGCGGGCGAAGTCGCGGTGCTCGTCCGGCACCATGTCGAGGGTCTCGTCGGGCGTGGTGTCGTCCGTCACCGCCATGCTGGTGGGGGCGATGAGGTCCACGCCGTAGGGCTTGCCGTCGATGTGCTCGTCGATCCAGCTGAGCTCGATCTCGAGCGTCTCCGGGCCATAGCCGGCGGCGCCAAGCACACCGAGCCCGCCAGCCTTCGACACCTCCACCACCACGTCCCGGCAGTGGGTGAAGGCCACCAACGGGAAGTCGATCCCGAACATTTCGCAAACCGGTGACTTCACGGCTCGCCCCTCCTCCATTCGCAAGTGGGCGCGCATCGTAACAGCCACCGAGCCTTCGCGGCACCGCGAGCGCGGCGCCGAAGACGGTTCGACCTGTAGGGGCGGGCTTGTCCCCGCCCGTGCCGAGTTCGTCGCAGCATCGGCGCGCCCGTCGGGGCGCGCGTAAACTAGGCGGCATGAATGCTGAAGTTGCGCCCTCCGTCCTGCCGCCCGAACTGGCTGAGATGCCGTTCGACAACCGCTTTCTCGAAGCGCTGCCGGGAGACGACGAGGCGGAAAACTACCGCCGCCAGGTGGCTAACGCCTGCTGGTCCGCCGTGGCGCCGACACCGGTGGCGACGCCAAAGGTAGTGGCGGTCTCGCCGGAAGCCGCGGCGCTCCTCGACTTGCCGGACCCTGTTTGCGAGTCCGAGGCCTTCGCGGCGATCTTCGCCGGCAACCAGCTCGCACCCGGCATGGAACCCTATGCCACCTGCTACGGCGGCCACCAGTTCGGCAACTGGGCCGGCCAGCTTGGCGACGGGCGCGCCATCAATCTCGGGGAAATCGTCAACCGCGAGGGCGAGCGCTGGGCGCTGCAACTCAAGGGCGCTGGCCCCACGCCCTATTCCCGCACCGCCGACGGCCTCGCCGTGCTGCGCTCGTCGCTGCGCGAGTTTCTCTGCAGCGAGGCGATGTTCCATTTGGGGGTTCCCACCACACGCGCGCTGTCGCTCATCCTCACCGGCGAGGAGGTGGTGCGGGACATCCTCTACGACGGCCATCCGGCCCCGGAGCCGGGTGCGGTGGTGTGCCGGCTTGCCCCCTCTTTCACCCGCTTCGGCCACTTCGAGATGCTTGCGGCGCGGCGCGAGACAGACTTGCTGCGGCGCTTTGCGGATTTCACCATCGACACGGACTTCGGCGAGCTCGAATTGCCCTCCGAAGGGCCGGAACGCTATCTCGGCTGGTTCGCGGAAGTGGTTTCGCGCACGGCGGAAATGGTGGCGGAATGGATGCGGGTCGGCTTCGTGCACGGCGTGATGAACACCGACAACATGTCCATTCTGGGGCTCACCATCGACTACGGCCCCTACGGCTGGCTGGAGGACTACGACCCCGGCTGGACGCCGAACACCACCGACGCCGCCACCCGACGCTACCGCTACGGCCAGCAGCCAGCCATCGCCCAGTGGAACCTCGTGCAACTCGCCAACGCCATCTATCCGCTGGTCGGCGACGCGAAGCCGCTCGAAGATGCGCTCGCGGGCTACGCCAAGGAATACACGGCGCGCTGGCAGGAGGTGCTGGCGAAGAAGCTCGGGCTGGTGGAGTTGGACCCGGCCGGCGATGCGGCGCTGGTGAAGGAGATGTTCGCGGTGCTGCAAGCTGCCGAAACCGACATGACGATCTTCTACCGCCACCTTGCGGACGTGGACCTCGCGAGCTGCGACCCAACGCCGCTGGAAGACGCCTGGTACGTTCCCACGCAAGTCACCCCGGCCCTGCGCGAGCGACTCAAAGGCTGGCTGTCGCTATACGCCAGCCGAGCGCGGCAGGATGCGTTGCCGGACGCGGAGCGGCGAGCACGCATGAACAGCGCCAATCCCAAATACGTCCTGCGCAACTACATCGCCCAACTCGCCATCGACAAGGCGGAAGGCGGCGACTTCGGCATGGTGCGCGAGCTGCTTGACGTGCTGCGCCACCCGTACGACGACCAGCCGGAACGAGAGCAGTACGCCCAGAAGCGCCCCGACTGGGCCCGCAACCGCCCAGGCTGCTCAATGCTCTCCTGCAGCTCTTGACTCGAGAAGGGACGGGACAAGCCCGTCCCTACGAGGCCCGTGTTGAGTTCGCCAGTTGAGGCGTGCGGCGGGAGGGTCGCGTTCGAGGCCAGGGCGCCTCCCTTCCCGCTG
>VXPR01000148.1 GCA_009839405.1 Gammaproteobacteria bacterium | reverse complement strand
GTTGGGGGGTTTTTCTTATTGCTTCGGGTGTTGGGGGGCGCGCGCTTCTCGCAGGGGGGCTAAACTCCGGCGCACGCGCCGTCTTCTACGGCGCGCAGGCTCCTAGCGGAGCCGCCGGGAGGTCATCCGCCCGCCGGTCGGAACTCCGGCCGCTGCCTCAGACTAGCGTCCGAGAGAGCTTCATCGCGAAACAGCCTAGGATAGTAGTAGGCCCTAAGGGCGGCATGGAAATCCCGCACCCGTTTTTCGTAGGCCAGCGAGGCTTCCATGCTCGTGCCCGCAATGGCTTGCAGGGCGCGTTCCGCGAGTGCGGGTGGCGAAAGCCAGGCGAGCATTCCAGCAAGCCGGTCACGCCCGATGCGCCCTTCGCGGTAGGCCAGCGACAGTGGCTCGGCGGTCTGGTCGCCCACCTGCTGAAAGGCGTAGTACCACTTCCATTCGAATGGCTGGCTGACCTCGGTGTAATCCGCCCATTGCGGATGTCGCAGGACGAAAGGCTCCATCGTCGCGGACTTGGGCAGATCCCAAGCGTCGTTCACCGCCTCCCTTTGCGCGAGCATGATTTCGCCGCCGTCCGGCAACGGCACGGCGGTCTTGACGGAAATCTCGATGGCCGCAGGGACGACGACGGCAAGCGCAAGCCACGCGCCGATTAGCGTCGTGAGGTTAACCGGGCTGCTCCAGCCAAAGCGGTCGATGACCGCGCAAACGCCCCACCAGAAGGCGATGTGCAAGACCACGACGAGGCTTGCGAGCGCGAGGTCCGAGGCGCCCGTTCCGGCAAGCAAACCGCCGGCCACCAGTGGAACGATTAGGCAGAGCATCAGGGCGCCGACACGCAAGCCCGCGCGGGCGAACCAGGGACTGCCCCGCCTCGCCGCCATTGCGCTCAGCAGTTCATAGCGTCCCGCAGCGCGCTCCGCCGAACGCAGGTCATGCAACAGGAGGATCAGCAACAACGGAGCCAGCATGTTCGCGGCGAACGCGAAATCGAAGCGGCCGATCAGGGCGAAATCCGGATTGTCCGCGTCGGTTTCGTAGATCTGTCCCTCGAGGGCGAGGGCGCGGATGCGGTGTTTCCAAGGAGAGGTGTCGCGCTGGCCATGCGCGGCAAAGGCGAAATCCGACGGCGAGTCGTAGGTCAGGTGGAATGTGTAATAGGCCGTGTCGCCCCAGGTCCCGTACTGGGCCATCGCCACTTCCCGTTCGACGCGATCGACTTCGATCAGTTCGTCCAGGACCGTGCGCTGCGTGGCGATTTCGCGCAGGCCAAGCAACACCGACACGCCCGCCACAAGCACCGCAATCCCGAGCCAGAACAAGGCCGCGCGGTCGTTTGCCAGAAACCGGACTTCCCGCATTGGCCCGCTCATGGTTCCATCTTTCGCGCAGCCAGAATGCCGCCGGCCGTCAGCACCAGGACCCAGGCGAACAGCATGGCCATGGGCGTGCCGGCGCGAGCCAGGCGCTCGCCGGCCGCAGCGGGCTGGAAGGAAAACTCGTCGAGCGCGTTCCAGTTCCGGGCCGATATCCGAGTGCGTTGTTCGGATTCGAAGTCGACGCTGCGATTGATGTCATCGACATGGGCGACCTGCTCGGCGTGTGCGCGATTGAGGGACTGCACGAAATCGATGCGCACGGCCTCGGCGTCACGCAGGAATCGATGATGCGTGGCGAGATCGGTTCCGGAGAGCGCACGGGAGCCTGCCGATACCGCCACAACCGGCGACAGCCAGCCAAATGACGCGGCGAACCGGGCCTGACCGCCTTCGAGAGCCATGCGCTGTTCGGCGTACTTGTTCATCACCTCCGTCACGTCCGCTTCCGCCATTTCAAAGACGACGCCCCGGAAGTTAACCGGCAAGTCTTCCACGCGTTTGACACCGTATTGCGCGAGCAGGTTGGCCTGGAGCTGCCGGAAGGCCGGAGCACCGGCGTTGTGGCCATCGCCGACGTCTCGCTGCTCGGCCTGCATGCTGAGGTCCGTCTCTAACTTGCTGAGCGTTGGAATGCCCGCGCTGCTCGATTCCACTGCAATGCGCGGGACGATCAAGGCAGCGACCAGCCAGAACAGCGTCAGCACGCCGACGGCGAGGCTGCGGGACCGAACCCTTGTCGATACAAGCAGGATGAGACTGCACCAGACCAGCACATAGAGGGCATAAAGCCCCGTGACGCCGACGCTCGCAAGTGGCGCCGCTCCCCGTCCGATGGCGGCAGCGCTCATGACCGCAAGCGGCAGCAGCAGGGCAACGGCAATTCCCGCCAAGGCAATCCCCTTGGCCGCGTAGAGCTCGACTCCCGAAACGCCTTGCGCGAGCAGCGGCGCGAGCGTGTTCTCTTCGCGTTCGCGAATGATCAGACCATGACCGATGGCAATCAGCAGCAAGGGCAGGAACAATTGATAGACAAGAGCGGCCGTCAGAACCCCAAACCCGCCGAGTTCGACGCTCGCCCTCGCATCGGCGAACATCGCCGTGTTTTGCCGGTGGCCTTCCAGGAAGATTGACTGCCCGGTCACCGAGTCCACGCCGGGGTCGATCATCGCAAGGGGCGGCGGAACGCGGAACACATAATGCCCGTAGTGCACCATGCGATGCGGGTGACGGTCCGGCTGGGACAGGAAGGTCTCTTCGGCGACCGCCTGCTGTTCGGTGCGCTCCCGGTGTTCGCTGTTCATCCTGAGCGCGGTAGCAACGCCGGTCGAAGTCACGAGCAGCGCAAAGATCAGCAGCGTGCAGAGCGCGAGCCTCGACCTCAGCCACAGCCGCCACTCCTCCCGAGCTATGGCAAAAAGGCGTTTCGTCATGCCGCTGCGTGGGTGGCGAAGGCGGCGTGCACCGCCTCGGTGTCGATGCGGTCCATGCCAGGTGGTCGGTCGAAGGTGCCGACGAGTTCGCCGTTGTGGAGGAGATCGATTCGGTCGGCTACATGGCAGGCACCGTAAACGTCGTGGGTAACGAGCAAGATGGTTCGGCCGGCTTCGGCAAGCTCGCGCACCAGCCGGTTGAAGTCGTCGATCGCCGCAGGGTCGAGTCCAGACGTCGGCTCATCGAGCAGCAGGATGGGTGCCTCTCTCAGGATTGCCATGGCAATCGCCACCTTTTGGCGCATGCCCTTGGAGT
>VXPR01000286.1 GCA_009839405.1 Gammaproteobacteria bacterium | reverse complement strand
CCCCCCCCCCCCCCCCCCCCCCCCCCCCCCCCCCCCCCCCGCGCGCGCCCCCCCGCCACCGCATTCGGCGCCCGCATCTTCGTCGAAAGCCCCTCCGACGCTTAAGGAATGCGTGCTAATCCCCCGGCGCTGCCAAGTGCTGGCGGAAAAAATCAACAGTCGCTTGCGCGGCCGCCCGGCCATCCTCGCCACGGAAGCCGTGCGCCGCGCCTTCAATGACGATGAACTCGTTGGCAACGCCGGCTTCGTCCAGCGCCGACTCCATGCGCTCACTGTGCAGGATCGGCACGAGTTCGTCTTGGTCGCCATGAATCAGCAGCGTCGGCGGATCGTCGGCGCTGGCGAAGTGGATCGGCGACACCGACTCCGCGTCCGCAGGGTCGAACTCCAAGGCCGGAAAGCGCTCGTTCGGGCCAACGATGCCTTCGAGATCCACCGGCGGAAAGTAGGCCACCACGGCGTGGACTCGGTTGGATTCGCGCAGCACTGGATCCTCCGCTTCCCCATCGCCCGGATCGCTGGCAAGGCCCAACATCAGCGAAAGGTGTCCGCCAGCGCTGCCGCCGTGGACGCCGAGACGGGCCGGATCGATCCCGAATCGCTCCGCATGCAATCGCACATGGCGCACCGCACGGCGCACGTCGGCGACGGCATCAGGCACCTTGAACCGCGGCGCGCTGCCATGCTGGATCGTGAACACCGTGAATCCCGCATCGAGCAGATGCCCAAGCCACGCCATGCGCCGCTCCGCCGGTTGCCAGCGTGAGAACCAGCCGCCGCTGACCATGTAGAGCACCGCAGCACCGTTCGCCTCCGCTGGCGTGAAGACATCGTAGATCAGCGCCATGCCGTCCTTGTGGCCATACACCACATCCGGCGTAACCGAAACCTCAGCGCTCGCCGAGAAGCCCGCGACGAAGGCTAGCGCGGCAAACAGCAAGCGCTTGCCGGCTGCACCGCTGCAATTCTGTCGAATGTTGCTGCGACGGCCCACAAAACGGCGTTGCAGAACGATACTCAACAAGGGTCCCCTCCTGGCAGTCAACTCCCAAACCGATGCATTGTGCCCGCATCGGCCCCATCCACGCGAGCCAAATCACCTCTCGGCAACGAAGCGGACCTGCGGCTTCGGAGTTTCCGGCCCGCCGAGGACGCCGCGTTGCTGACACAAGGGCTGGCGCCGCCGCCCCGGACGGGCCCCTTGGGGCGAGGGCGTCTCGCCCTCGCACGCGCCACAAGGCGCGCTTTCCTTCCTTTTGGGCACACAGGAATGCGTGCCTACGGCACGCTAGGGAAGGCAGAATGCCTTCCCTCCGAGGGCCCGTCTCGATCGAAAAAACACGAAGCCAGCATTCGCAGCCTGGCGACGGTAACGGTTGCCGCTACGGAGTTGACTCCGGCGGGCCCATTGCCTGCATCGGGGCGAGCAGTGCGTCGTAGCGAGTGCGGGCCGCGCGCTTTGCCTCACTCGGGCCGTCGAGGGCTCGACCCAGGAACTCGAATGTCGCCAGCATTCGTTCCGGCGCTATCGGGACATGGGCTTCGCCGTGGACGAGGCGGTATTCGTGGGGGATGCGTTGTTCTGTGAGGACGCGGTGCAGGAACTCGTTGCCGATATGGTTGTGGAACTGATCTTCTCCGCCGCATTCAACGAGGATGGCTAGGCCGCTCGCGCGCAGGCGTTCGGGGTTGACCGCTGCGATGCTGGCGGGGTTGTTTTCGGCCCAGAATTCGGCGTCCACGGGGGTGCCGAAGCGGTCGCCGAGTCGGGCCCCCTTCCATCCTTCGTACCATGCCGGCAGTTCGTCGAAGGCCAGCGCAGGCTCGATGCCGGCAGCCATGCCGGCCGCGGCGACGAACGCTTCGGGATTCTTGAAGGAAACGCGAAGCGCCCCGACTCCGCCCATGGAGTACCCGGCGATGGCGACTCGTTCCGGGTCGCCCCCGTGGCGTGCGCCGACCACCCGCGGGAACTCCCCGGCCAGGAGCGTGGTCCACATCTCGGAGCCGTCGTGGTAATCCATGTAGTAGCCAAGCGATGCCGCGGACGGCGTGGCGACGACCACCGGCGGCAGCAGGCCAAGCTCCCATGCGCGCTCGAACAGGTACCGATTGCTCGCCAGCCAACGCCGGTCGCCATTGCCGCCGTGCAGGAAGAGGAGGATCGGCAATGCGGCGTCTGCTCCATCCGGCAGGAAGGCGGGGCCAGGCCGTAACATGCTGTACTCGAGGGGGCTCGGCACTAGCGATGACTCCAGCGCGCTTTCTGCGTAGGTCGAGGCGTCCGCGTGGCGGCGCAGGAACTCGACGATCCGCGCGGTCGATGCGTCGTTCTGCGTGCCGAGGTAAGCGTTGAGCCCGCCGTGGTCCCGGCCGATGGCCTCCACCACAGTGGCGGCGTGGCCGGCATCGCGAAGGCGTTGCGCGAAGGGGATCGTCTGGGTGTGTGCCGCCGGTCGCCCCTCGGAGTAGAAGATCAGAAACGGCGGATGCAGCGCGTCGTAGCGGACGTGATGCCAGGGCGAGACTTCCTCGACATCCTCCCCGGTGCCGAAGACCATCCGATAGAAATCCAGTTCCGTTTCCGCCAACAGCTTCGGCAGGTCGTACACCGCGGTGTCGAGCGAGACTACGCCCCGCACCGAGGGCAAATCGACCCCCGCCCGCTCAAGGAACGTCCAGTTGGTGCCGAGCAAGGAGACGAGATGGGCACCAGCGGAATGACCGATCAGGAAGAGCCGATGCGGGTCGCCGCCGAACTCTGCGGCGTTGCGCACCAGCCACCCGGCCGCATCCGCAGCGCTTTGCGCCATCTGCGCGACCGTCGCATCTGGACGCAGCCGATAGTTGGCGCTCGCGTACACGAACCCTTCCGGCACGAAGGCGAGCGGCTGCAGGAAGGACTGCTCCTTGTCGCCAGCAGACCAGCCGCCGCCGTGCAGATAGAGCACGATGGGAATCCGCTCCTCGGACCCCGTTTGCGCCGGGGTGTAGAGATCGAGGCTCCGTCGTTGTGCATCGACACCCGGCATCTCGCCATAGACGACATCGTGCCGAACCTCGATCCCGGCGGCATCGAGCCGTCCTATGGTCAAGGGCGCAGCCGGCCGGTCCCCATCCATCACGACTC
>VXPR01000458.1 GCA_009839405.1 Gammaproteobacteria bacterium | reverse complement strand
ACGTTCCCCCTCTCCATCCAGAAGGATGGTGAGGGGGACAGGGGGTGAGGTCAGGGGCGCCGCGACGGCTGCCGCGCGCCCCGCGAAAAAAAACATTTCGGGGTCAAAAAACAGTCCGGCGGGGAGCCGGCCGACTGTCGAGCGCCCGGCGGGCCAGAAAAAAGCGCGCGGTGAAGGTCTTATCCCCTCGCCCTGGGGAGAGGGGACCCGAGCCCCCTCTCCGTCTCGACGATGGAGCGGGGGATAGGCCTGTCCTGAGCGGCGCGGAAGGGGAGTGCAGCCGGGGGGGGTTGACGAGATGCCGCGCACCGGCCTTAGACTGCGGCCATAGGGCGGCGGGCCGGGCGGGGCCGCCTGATCCGACGCGCATCCCGGCCAGAGGGAGAACCATGTCGCGCAGCGATGACATCGCGCTGATGGCGCACCTCATGCGCCGCGCCGGTTTCGGCGCGGACCGCGACGAGCTGGAGCGGCTCGTCGATCAGGGCTACGAGACCACCGTCGAGCAGTTGGTCGACCCGCCGGACTCGATCCCCCGCGCCGACGAGGAGGAGTTGCTGCGCTACCTCCCGTCGCTGGAGACGGGCGGACCCGTGGCGGACCCGGGGGCGGCCAACTGGCTCTACCAGTTGGTGAACACGGGGCGCCCGCTGGAAGAGAAGATGACGCTCTTCTGGCACCACGTCTTCGCCACCGGCAACTCCAAGATCGATAACGACAACCACCTCATCACCCAGGTCGCGATGTTCCGCGAACACGGCATGGGCAACTACCGCGACCTGCTGATCCGCATCGCGCAGAACCCGGCCATGATCTACTGGCTCGACAACCAGGAGAACCACAAGCGCGCGCCGAACGAGAACTGGGGCCGGGAGCTCCTGGAGCTGTTCTCGCTGGGCGTGGGGCACTACACCGAGACGGACGTTTTCGAGTGCGCCCGCGCCTTCACCGGCTGGACGATCGCGCCGAAGATCCCCCGCCAGCCCAACCATCGCTTCTCCTGGTCCTACGAGTTCCGGCCCGAGGAGCACGACTACGGCGAGAAGACCTTCCTGGGCCGCAGCGGCCCGTTCGACGGCGAAGACATCATCGACATCATCCTCGAGCAGCCCGCCTGCCCTCGCTTCATCGTGCGGCACCTCTACAACTTCTTCGTCGCCGACGAGGCGCAGGTGCCGGCCTGGTCGATCACGCCGCCGGGCGACCCGGCCGCGATAGAGTTGCTGGCGCAGACCTTCGTCGAGTCGGGCTTCGAGTTGAAGCCGGTGCTGCGCACGCTGTTCCTGTCGGACTTCTTCAAGCAGGCGCGCTTCGCCCGGGTCAAGAGCCCGGTGGAGGTGGTCGTCGGCACGCTGCGCCTGACCGGCGACCTATCCCAGCCCGACCCCAGCCTGCCGGCCGTCTCGCAGCAGTCGGCCTACATGGGCCAGAGCCTGCACAACCCCCCCAGCGTCGAGGGCTGGCAGACCGGCCGCGACTGGATCAACAGCGGCTCGGTGGTCAACCGGATCAACTTCGTCGCCCAGCAGGTGGGCAACACCGAGTTGCCGGGCGTGCAGCGGATCGTCGAGCGGGTGGCCGCCTCGAACGGGTCGGCGCTGAGCCCGGAGGCGCTGGTCGATCAGTGCGTGGACCTGATCGGGCCGCTGGCGGTGTCGGACGAGACGCGCGCGGAGTTGGTCGCGCACGCGGCCGGCGAGGGTCCGGTCGCGGTGAACGGCGACGGCGCCCTGTCGCGGCGCGTGGGCGAGATGCTGGCGCTGATCGCCGCCACGCCCGAGTACCAGTTCGGCTAGGCCGTCGGGCCGCCGAAGGAAGGGAAGCCATGACCTCCGAAGCGAAACCCCCGGTCCTCGTCGTGCTGCAGCTGAGCGGCGGCAACGACTACATGAACTCGGTCGTCCCCTACGCCGACGGCCACTACTACGACAGCCGCAAGGGCACGCTGCGCGTGGACGCCGAGGACGTCCTGAAGATCGACGACGCCGTCGGCCTGCACCCCAAGATGGGGCCGCTGAAGGAGATCTACGACCAGGGCGACATGGCGATCGTGCACGGCGTGGGCTACCCGAACTCCCCGCGCTCGCACTTCCGCTCGATGGACATCTGGCACACCTGCGAGCCCGACACGGTCGGCACGGAGGGCTGGGTGGCGCGCGCCATCCGCGACCTCGACCCCGAGGGCGAGAACCCGGTGACGGGCGTCAACATCGGGCTCAGCCTGCCGCGGGCGATGGTGCTGCCGGGGGTGTCGGTGGCGTCGGTCGCGGACCTCTCGACGTACGGCCTGCTGACCTCGGTCGAGCAGGAGACACAGCGCACGCAGATGCTGCAGCGCTTCTCGACGATGTACAGCCGCGCGATCGGCACGGGCCCCGTGAACGCCTACCTGGGCCAGACGGGCCTCGACGCGCTGAGCGGCGCCGACATCCTGAAGGGGACGCTGGGCGGCTACGAGTCGGAGGTGGAGTACGGCACCGACCCGATCGCCAAGTCGCTGCGCGACGTGGCGACGATCCACACGGCCGACGTCGGCACGCGCGTCTTCTACACGTCGCTCGCCGGCTTCGACACGCACGCCGCGCAGCAGCCGACCTTCGAGAAGCTCTGGACCGATGTCTCGCGGGCGGTGTCGGACTTCTGGGACGACCTGCGCGTGCACGACGCGGACGAGAACGTGATCATGTTCATCTTCACCGAGTTCGGCCGCCGCGTGCGGGACAACGGCTCGGGCACCGACCACGGGGCGGGCGGGGGCTGCTTCGCCATCGGGCCGCGGGTGCGCGGCGGGCAGTACGGCGTCTATCCGGACACCCGGCCCGAGGCGCTGGACCAGGGCGACCTCGTCCCCAACCAGGACTTCCGCGGCGTCTATTCGACGATCCTGGAGGACTGGCTGGCGCTCGACCCGGTCCCGATCGTCAACGGGCAGTTCGAGCAGCCGCGCTTCGTGGAGCCCGTGGGCAGCGCGGCCTGAGGCCATCGGGCGAAACGGGGAGGGGAGCGTGCGATGCCAACCAAGACCGTCGCCGGGCGCACCTGGCACTTCAGCCATTCGATCGGCCATCACGTGGGCGCGGAGGGGTTCTCGCACCCCGCGCCCGTGATCTTCGACCCCGACGGCGTGCTCTACGT
>VXPR01000593.1 GCA_009839405.1 Gammaproteobacteria bacterium | reverse complement strand
GGCCCCCCCCCCCCCCCCGGACCGCACACCCGCGGCCCAACACCCCGACACAACCTACCGGGGGCCTGGGCGGCATTCCCCCCCCCCCACCCCCACCCCCCCCCTCCAACACCGGCAGCGGGGACGCTTTTCTCGATTCCCCCGCAAGGGGGGAGTGACAGGAAGGCCCTCGCACCCCAACAACGGTCGTCGCGTGCGCTTTCCTGTCACCCCCCCTCGCGGGGGAGTCGAGAAAAGTCCTCGCTTTTCTCGGAGGGGGGGCCGCCGACCCAAACGCGCGTACGCCACAATCTCCGAACGAAGCCGCTCCTGTCACGCCCCCCTCAAGGGGAGAATTGAGGAAACCGGCAGGTTCTCGGGGTTGGGGGTATGCCGACCGGCTCTTGGAGGGACGGGGCCCGCAGCCGCCGGTACGCCGGCAAGCGCGTCAGTCCACGCCAGCGACCACGGGTTCAGTTTCCAGAAGAACGTCGTATTTGCGTTGCACGTCGTCGCGGATTCGTTCGGCGACGTCGAGAACTTCGCTGCCGGTGGCTCCGCCGCGGTTTACCAAAACGAGGGGTTGGCGTGGCCAGACGCCGACGGCACCGAACTCTCGGCCCCGCCAGCCGGCGCAATCGATCAGGCGTGCGGCGGAGACCTTCATGCGACCCTCGTGGGGCCATGCCTGCATGGGCAGCTTGCCGCGCAGGGCATCGACCTCGGCTTCGCTGAGAACCGGATTGCGGAAGAAACTGCCAACGTTGCCGATGCGGCTCGGGTCCGGGAGCTTGCCGGCCCGTATTCGGGCTACCGCGTCCGCCACGGCGGAGGGCGTCGGTTCCCCTTTCAACTCGCGAAGTTCGCGGGCGACATCGGGGTAGCCCGCCGCCACCGGCTGGCTGCCAAGGCGCAGCGAAATGCCAGCCACCACAAATCGGCCCACGTCCGTGGACTTGAAGCGGCTGTCGCGATAGGCAAAGCCACAGTCGGACGCTGCCAGCACGCGAAAGCAGCCGGCCTCGCGGTCGTAGGCATCGACGGACTCCAGCACTTCGCTGAGCTCGCGCCCGTAGGCGCCGATGTTCTGGTATGGCGCCGCCCCCACGGAACCCGGAATCTCGACGAGGTTTTCGAGGCCGCGGATCCCTTCGGCAAGCGTGCGCCGCACCAAGTCGGTCCAGGTCTCCCCCGCCGCGGCTCGCACGCGCCACACGCCGCCCCCGAGCGGTTCGAACGAAATGCCCCGCAGCGCGAGCAGCATGGTGATGCCCGGAATGCGCCGCCTGAGGACGATGTTCGAGCCGCCGCCGATGAGGGTGACTGGCTGTCCGTTCGCGTCTGCAGCGTCGAGGCGGCGCGCCAAGGCGTCGTGACTGTCCACCTTGACGAGTTCCTCGGCCTTGCAGGGCACGCCGAGGGTGTTGGGTACTCGCGCTCGCTTCAAGTGCATGGGTGCGCCCTGTCCCGCTCCAAGGCAGCCTACGGCTTCTTCGACTCCCCCCCAAGGGGGGAGTGACGGGAGGAGGGACACTTGACGTTGGCGGTATTGCGGAATGAGAAGCTGATCCGTTCGCCCTTCTCCCGCAGCCGACGGGGCACGCAATGGCGGTAGTCGCGCTGGCTGCGCCCCCACATGAGGAAGAGCGATCCGCTCGGCAGCGTAACGTCGTGATTGGGGCTTCCCTTTCGCCGCGCCGACATGCGGAACGTGCGTGGCGCGCCGATCGACACCGTGGCCACCACCGGCGCGGGGCCCATGTCCCGCTCGTCATCCGAATGCCAGCCCAAATGGTCGTGCCCGGCGCGATAGAGGTTGACCAGCACGAAGTTGGTGTGCCAACCCGTTGCGGCTGACACCTGTTCCGCCAGGGCACGCACCGCGTCGGGCCACGGTCGCGCTTGCCGCTCCACGCCACTGTAGCGATATGCCGCACCCCGCTCGCCGAAGCACACGGACAGTCGTGGCGCAGCCACCTGCCGCCCGAACATGACGAACCGCTCCTGCTGCCACTCGAAGTCGGCGAGGGCGGTTCGCAGCAAGCTCGCCCTTGAGTCCCGAGCGACGAAGTCCGGCACCAGCAGCGTGTCCGGCACGGGGAAGTCCGTACTGGCGCGCACCAGCGCGTCGGGTGGTGCGTAATTGGCCTCCGTATGCGCGGTCGCAACATCCATCCGCTTATCATAGGTCGCAGCGCGTCCTTAGCGGATGCGTCGGTCCTCCGCTTACGCGAACGGCCTATCCACAATCGCATGGAGCGTTGCATGGAACTCAACGATCGCGTGGCCGTCATCACCGGCGGCGCTTCGGGCCTTGGTCGGGCCACCGCCGATGCCATTGTTGCGGCCGGCGGCAAGGTCGCGCTTGTCGACTTAAACGAGTCGCTGGTGCAGCGGGCCGCGAGCGAACTCGGCGACAAGGCGGCGGCATTCGTTGCCAACGTCACCGATGCCGACTCCGTGCAGGCCGCCATCGACGGCGTCATGGAACGCTTCGGCGCCATCCACATCAACGTCAACTGCGCTGGCATCGGCGCCGCGGCCCGCACCGTGGGCCGCGATGGGCCGCTGGACCTCGCCGCTTTCAGCTTCGTCATCCAAGTGAACCTCATCGGCACCTTCAACAGCCTGCGTCTGTGCGCGTTCCACATGGGGCAGAACGAGCCGCTGAATGAAGACGGCGAACGGGGTGTCATCATCAACACCGCGTCCGTCGCGGCCTACGACGGTCAGATCGGCCAAGCCGCCTACAGCGCCAGCAAGGGCGGGGTAGTCGGCATGACGCTGCCCATCGCCCGGGACCTCGCCCGCTCCGGCATCCGTGTCTGCACCATCGCGCCGGGCCTTTTCGAGACGCCGATGATGATGGGCATGCCAGACCGCGTGCGCGGCCCCCTGATCGACATGGTGCAGTTCCCGGACCGCCTGGGCGAGCCGACCGAGTACGCCTTGCTCGCCCGGCAGATCGTCGAGAACCCCTACCTCAACGGCGAGACGATCCGCCTGGACGGCGGCATCCGGATGCAGCCGCGATAAGGGGAGCGCTTCACCTCAACGGGGATAGGCCGCGCCGCCCTAACGCAGACAGCGCCTCTGCACACCCCCGACATCCCCCCTCCGAGAAACGGCGAGGAACGCCGTGTTGGATGAACCGAGG
>VXPR01000536.1 GCA_009839405.1 Gammaproteobacteria bacterium | reverse complement strand
CACGAACAGCGCGCCCAAGGCGAACAGCCACACCTCAGGCATGGCACCGGTGAGCACCGTCTTGGCATAGTTCACCACCACCGCCCCCAATGCCGCGCCGTAAAGCGTGCCGCGTCCGCCCAGCGCCACCCACACCACCAGTTCAATCGAGCTGAGTGGATGGAACTCGCTCGGATTGATGATCCCCACCTGCGGCACATAGAGCGCCCCGGCGATGCCCGCCAACACGGCGAACACCACGAACATCCACACCTGAAAGCGCTCCACCCGATAGCCGATGAAGCGCACTCGATCCTGGGCGTCCCGAACCGCCGTCGCCACGCGACCGAGCTTCGAGCCGACGATGAAGCGGCAGAGGAGATAGGTCCCTGCCAAAGCCGCGGCCGAGGCCACGAACAGCCCCGCCCGCACGCCGTCCGATTGTAGGTTCATGCCCAGGATGTCCTTGAAATCGGTGAGGCCGTTGTTGCCGCCAAAGCCCATTTCGTTGCGGAAGAACGCCAGCATCAGGGCATAGGTGAGCGCCTGGGTCATGATCGAGAGGTAGACGCCGCTGACGCGGGAGCGAAAGGCCAGCCAGCCGAAGACGAACGCGAGCAGCCCCGGCACCGCCATCACCATCAGCATGGCGAACCAGAACTGATCGAACCCCAGCCAATACCAGGGCAGTTTCTCCCAGTTCAGGAACACCATGAAGTCCGGCAACTCTGGATGGCCATAGACGCCGCGATCGCCGATCTGGCGCATCAGGTACATGCCCATGGCATAGCCGCCCAAGGCGAAGAAGGCACCGTGGCCCAGGCTCAGGATGCCGCAATAGCCCCAGATCAGGTCCAGCGCCATCGCCAGCATGGCGAAGCACAGATACTTGCCGATCAGCGTCACCGCATAGGTGGAAAGGTGCAGGGGCGAGTCGTCGGGCACGACAAGGTTGGCAAGCGGCACCACCACGGTGAGTGCCGCAAGCACTGCCAGCAGCACCTTGCCGCCGGGATCGCTCTCGAACAGCCGCCGCATGAGCATCAGCGCCGCTCCGCGGCGCTCTGGCAGATTTTCGCTGCGCGAAAACTGCGCACGAAGCGGTGCACCCAAAAGGCCCGCCACGCGCTTTCGAGGCACCCCTTCACTACGCCTCCGCCGCCCTGCCCCGTTGCGGAAAGAGGCCCTTGGGTCGCTTCTGGATGAACAAAATGATGAACACCAGCACGACGATCTTCGCGACCACGGCGCCAGTAACCGGCTCCAGGAATTTGTTCGCGACCCCGAGCGAAAGGCCCGCCACCAGCGTGCCCCAGAGGTTGCCGACGCCGCCGAAGACCACCACCATGAAGGAGTCGACGATGTAGCCCTGCCCCAGATTCGGCCCGACATTGGTGAGCTGCGACAACGCGACGCCAGCGACACCGGCAATCCCTGCGCCAAGGCCGAAGGTGAGCGCATCCACTCGTGCCGTGCGAATGCCCATCGCCTGTGCCATGGGGCGGTTCTGCATGGTCGCGCGCACTTCCAGACCGAGCCGGGTGCGTTGCAGCACGGCGAGCAGCGCCGCGAACACGAGCCCGGCGAAGATCAGCGTGTAGAGGCGGTTGTAGGTAATCGAAAGCCCTTGCGCCACCTGCCAGGAACCGCTCATCCAGTCCGGCGTCGCCACCGCCCGGTTGAGCGGCGAGAAGATCGAACGCACGGCTTGCTGCAGGATCAGGCTGACGCCGAAGGTGGCGAGCAGCGTCTCCAACGGTCGCCCGTAGAGATACCGGATCACGCCCCGCTCGATGCCGACGCCCACCAGCCCCGCCACCAGGAATGCCGCCGGGATGGCGACAAACAGCGACGTTTCAAGCCCCATGTCGCCCCACAGCGCCACCATCGCCGTCTGCACCACATAGGTGGTGTAGGCGCCGAGCATGATGAGTTCGCCGTGCGCCATGTTGATGACGCCCATGACCCCGAAGGTGATGGAAAGCCCAATCGCGGCGAGCACCAGGATCGAGCCGAGGCTGATGCCGAAGAAGATGGTCTCGATGGTCTCGAAGCGGGCCGCGCGCTGTTCGATGTCGGCCAAGGCGGCGGTGGCGGCGGAGCGGGTTTCCGGCGACTCGCTGCCGCTTTCGGCGAGCGCGGTGAGCTTGCGCCGCACGCGGGGGTCGAGCATCTCACTGGCGGCGCCGATGGCCGTGAGGCGCGTTTCCGGGGAGTCCGAGTCGAGGTCGAACACCACGAGGGCAGCGTCGATGGCGGCGACGACGCTTGCATCCTGCTCGATGTCACGGTGCGCCCGGAGCAGTTGCCCGAGCGAGGCATCGTCCGCTTCGGCAATGGCCTGTGCTGCGGCTATGCGCTCGATCGGGTCTGGATCATCCAGACGCATCCCGGCAATCAACCCTCGCAGGTGCCGCCGTAGCTGGTTGTTAACCGTGACCTTGCGTACGCCACGCCGGCCGGTCTCGCCAAGTGCCTCGCCAGTGGCGGCCAAGGCGATCCGATAGCCGCCATCGATGGTCTCGGCCAGCACAATCCGCTCTGCGCCACGCCGCTCGCGGTAGAGGTCGCCCTCAAGCAGCGCTTCAAGCACCAACATCGAGCGAGGGTGCGCCGACGCCGCAATCGCCTCAGCAGCCGCGGCCTTGTCATCGAAGCTGCGCGTGTTGAGCGCAGACAAGGACTCCGCGAACCCGTCGTCGGCAGCATCGACAGACACGAGCGCCAACGCCAGCGCCGGCAGCAGGAGCAAGCGAGCGATGTTTCCGGCCATGACGGACAAGCTCAAAAGGGCCTGTTTCGGCGGAGTCGAGTCACAAAGCATACCCGTCAATGCACGCCTCCCGGCGCGTGGGAGGGCGAGACGCCCTCCCCCCAAAAAGGCACAACGGCCGTCGCGGCCGTGCCGTGGAGCGAGGGCGTCTCGCCCACGTTGCGCGCCGCAAGGCGCGCCCATTTGTGCGACCTGCTACGCCCGACCGCCCTGTGCGCCTCACTGCACGAGCGAGGGCAGAGGGCTAGCGCCTGTCCCGCGCCCTGCCGAATCCGTCGAAGCGCAGCGGTTCGCGCAGCGAACCGCCAACGCGCCCGCCCGGGCCCTGCTCGTATTCACAAAGGACCGCCCCAGAGCGGGGCAGGAAGTGGCGGAGGCGGGGGTAGTCTGGTA
>VXPR01000322.1 GCA_009839405.1 Gammaproteobacteria bacterium | reverse complement strand
CGGCCGAGTGCCGGCGAGGACGACGCACGCGACGCCATATGTGGCCGCTGTCAGCAAGAAGGCGCCCTCCATCCCCACCGCGGCATAGAGCGCCCCGCCGGCGATCGGCCCCGCCATCTTGGTGCCTGAACTTGCCATCGTGTCGAGGCTCATGGCCGCGCCGGTGCGTGCCGGCCCCGCAATCTCACCAATCAGCGTGCGCCGCACCGGGAAGTCCATTGCCCAAACCGTGCCAGCCAGAAAGGCCGCGACGGCAACGTGCCAGACCTCCAATCTCCCGGTACTGCCCAGCCAACCCATCCCGCCAGCCAGCAGCGCCAGCAAGGCCAACCCACCAAGCAGGATGCGCCGCCGATCGAAGCGCGCCGCGATGACGCCAGCAAACGCCCCAAAGAGTGCCAGCGGCAGCATCCGCAACATCAACATCGACGCCACCAGGAGCGGCGACCCGGTTTGGTCGAAAACGTAGATGCCCACCACGAGCAGTTCGAGCCAGCGCGCGGCCCCTACCAGCGCACCCACAAGCCAGAGCACGAGAAACGACGGCTCCGCCAGCAACGCCCGCTGTGCAGGGGCGTGCAATGGGGTGGTCGGCTCGCCCGGAACTTGGGCGTCGCCGCCGCGTTTGGAGGGAGGGCGTCTCGCCCTCCATCGCGCCCCAAGGGCGCGCAAGATCTGGGTCAACCCCCCGCAGCCATACCCCAGTGCTCGCCGAACCGCTCCTGGACCACTTCCTCCACCGTGGCATCGCCGCGCGCCACGAGGTCTCCGGAACGCACGCGATAGGCCCCCGGGTGGTCCACCCCCAGCGGCGTCCGCCCCTCCATGGCATCCTGCGCCGCCGCCAGTGCCGTTTCACGGAAGCGCACGACACCGAGGTCGGTTTGGCAGAGGAGCTCTCGCGTTCGGTCCGCAATCAGCCCCTGGCTGTCCGCTATCGCCTGATCCTGCTCCGAGATGCCACGAATCCCGGTGAAGCTCACCTCGCGCTGATCCGTGCGACTCATGCGGTAGTCGTTCTCGCGCCGGCTGAGCGGCACATAGTCCTCGTCGACCTCGGCGAAGATGCCAGCCCCAGCCGCCAGACGGGCTCGCTCCTTCTCGCCGATGGGCCGATCCGGATGCCATGCGTAACAGAAGATCCAGCAGGAGGTGTCGTCCACGGGCATCCACGTGTTGGCGAGCGCCGTGTCCTCGGGGAAGTTGCCTGGCGCAAGCGAGTGGTTCGGCATCAGGAACTGCGTCATGCGCCAATAGAGCCGGTCGTCGTCAGTACTGCGGGCGGCGCATAGCAAGAGCCCGGCGGCGTGCTTCAGCACCGTGAATCTCGGCGCCCCATCCTCCGCCAGCCAACGTAGCCGCGCCAGGTTCGGCGGCTCGTTGTCGCCCACCGACGGCCTCGGCCCGCGCCCGGCCTCGTGCAGCCCCACCTTCTCCCCATTCCGCATCCCCGCGTGGAGATAGGAGAAATGCGCTGTGTCGAGCCCGCCCTCGCAGGCCTGCGCCCAGTTGCACTGCTGGAACTTCTTGCCGACGAAGCGCTGCTCCGGCGGCACCGCCATGAACTCGAACTCCGGCAGCGGCGGCGGCGTTTCGTCCGCCTCGCCGAACCACGCCCAGACGATGTCCCCAGCCTCCGCGACGTGCAGGGCGCGAATACCCGCCTGCGGCATCAACCGCGCCGCCACGTCCGGCGCTGCGTTGGGAATGTCTACGCACTTGCCTTCGGTGGTGAACTTCCAACCGTGATAGGCGCAGCGCAGCCCGCAGCGCTCGTTGCGGCCAAAGAAGAGGTTGGCGCCCCGGTGCGGGCAGCGCGGCTCGACGATGCCGACGCGGCCGTCCGTGTCACGAAAGGCCACGAACTCCTCGCCCAGGAGCTTCACGCGAACCGGATCGCAGTCGGGCGCCGGCAGCTCTCGCGATAACAGCGCCGGCAGCCAATAGCGCCGGAACGCGGTGCCCATTGGGGTTCCCGGGCCCGTCTTCGTGAGCGTCTCGTTCTGCTCCAATGTCAGCATCGTTCTCTCCCTTCGGCCTGTCGCCTCCACCTTGGCGCGAACGGTGGCCTTGCACAACCCGCGCACGCCACACCCGGCGTCAATCGGCGTTAAGATCGGAACGTACCACCGACGGAGCAGGCGCGCATGGCTGATCTCTTCGACCGCTACCGGGTCATCGACGTGGACACCCACCTCACCGAGCCGCCAGGCGTCTGGACCGACCGCGTGTCGAGCAAGTGGGGCGACCTCGTTCCACACATCGAGCGCCGCGACGACGAGGACGCGTGGGTGGTGGGCGACAAGGTGATCTTCAAGCCCGGCGCCGTTTCCATGGCCGGTTTCGATGGCACGGTGCCGGACCACCCAGCTACCTACGCCGACATTCCAAACGCCTGCTTCGAGGCGGACGCGCGCCTCAAGCACATGGACGAGAACGGCATCTACGCCCAAGTGCTCTACCCCAACGTCGGCGGCTTCGGCTCGCAGACCTTCCTGCGCCTCGAAGAGCCGGAACTGATGCTGGAATGCGTCTCGGCCTACAACGATTTCCTCACCGATTGGACCTCTCCTGCCCCGGAGCGCTTCGTCGCCGTGACGGCGCTGCCGTTCTGGGACATCGAAGCCGCCGTCCGGGAACTCGAACGCGCCGCCGCCAAGGGCCATCGCGCCGTGCTCTTCCCCAGCCAACCCCACGACTTTGGCCAGCCCGCCTTGGGCGAACGCCACTGGGACCGGCTCTGGGCCGCGGCCCAAGACGCGGGGCTCCCCATCAGCTTCCACATCGGTGGCCAGGACCTCTCCGGCCTTTCCAAGGATCGCGCCAAGATCGGCCCCAAGGCCAACTTCGCGCGCATCTCGTCCCTCTCCTTCATGGAGAACGCCAAGGGCATCGCCGAACTCCTCTTCAGCGGCATCTGTCACCGCTTTCCCAATCTCGACTTCGTCTCGGTGGAAAGCGGCGCCGGCTGGATTCCTTCCCTGCTCGAAGCCTTCGACTGGCAATGGCGCAACGGTGGCGTCAGCAAGGAACACCCCGAGTGGGACCTCCTGCCGAGCGAGTACTTCCGCCGTCAGGTGTACGCCTGCTTCTGGTTCGAACGGGAAGCTCTGGGCACCGCCATCGACCAATACCCAGACAACATCCTCTA
>VXPR01000586.1 GCA_009839405.1 Gammaproteobacteria bacterium | reverse complement strand
GAGACGGGCGAAAGCCGCCCACAGGAAGATCGTGAGGATGATGATCACGTTGCTCAGGCGCGGACCGGTGATGGCGGCGAGGAGGACGGCGGCGAGAATGCCGGGGAAGGCGAGTTGCACGTCGACGATGCGCATGATGAAGCGATCGACCTTGCCCAGTTGCCAGCCCGCGGTGAGCCCGAGCAGGGTGCCGATGAGGAGGGCGGCGGGGATCACGATCGCGACGACCCGCATGGAGATGCGCGCGCCGTGGATGAGCCGGGAGAACGTATCGCGCCCCAGGTCGTCGGTGCCGAAGACGTGATCCCAGTCGCCGGTCTGCCAGACCGGGCCCTGCAGCCGGTTGACGATGTCCTGCTGCGCGGGATCGTGGGGAGCGACGATGTCGGCGAAGGCAGCCGCGAAGATCACGAGCCCGATCACGAACAGGTAGACCGAGAGCGAGCGCCAGCCGTGGGGCAGGCCGCGCCGGCGGGGCCGGAGTTCGATTGCCTCGACCTGTGGAGCCGCCGCGCTCATACGGTGGCCTCACGGACTCGCGGATCCAGGTAGGTGTAGCTGAGATCGACCAGCAGGTTGGCGATGATCACCCAACTGGCCGTGACCACGACCGACGCTTGGACGACAGGGAAGTCGGCCCCCCGGATGGATGACCAGATCAGCAAGCCGACGCCGGGCCAGGCGAAGACGGTCTCGATAATGATCGAGCCGGCGATCATGTCGCCCACGTAGAGGCCCAGGATCGTGATCACCGGGAAGAGCGCGTTGCGCAGCGCGTGGCGGCGGATGATGGTGAACTCCCGCAGCCCCTTGGAGCGGGCGGTGCGGATGTAGTCGCTGTCTAGCACTTCGAGCATCGCGGAGCGGGTCAGCCGGACCATGCCGGCCGCGAAGAAGGAGCCGAGCGTGACGGCCGGCATGATGATGTGGCGGAAGTCGCCCTTCCCACCCGTCGGTAACACGCCGAGCGCCACCGAGAACAGGAAGATCAGCATCAGGCCTTGCCAGAAGCTCGGCGTCGCCTGGCCAATCAGCGCGATGAAACGCCCGAACAGGTCGATCGCGCTGCCGCGTTTGATCGCCGCCAGCACGCCGATCGGCACCCCCACCCCGATCGCGAAGATGAGGGCGGCCAGCGCGAGCTGGATCGTGCTCCACATGCGGCTGGCGACGTCTTCCATCGCCGGCTGCGCGCTGCGGTGGGAGACACCGAAGTCCAGTTGGATCGCGTTCCAGACGAAGCGACCGTACCGCTCGTGGAGCGGGTCGTTGAGTCCCAGCTTTTCGCGGATCTCCTCGATGCCCTCCCGCGTCGCCTCCAGGTCGGTGCCCGCGAGCAGCTTGGCGGGATCGCCGATGGCGCGGCTCATGAAGAAGACCAGCGTCAGGACGATGAAGAGGACGAGGACGGACGCCAGCAGCCGCAGGGCGATCAGCCGGAGGAAGTGCTCTCTCATCTCATCCTCGGCGGAGGCAACGCCCCGGGGGGCGATCGTACGGGCGGCGCCCCGTCCCCCAGGGGGAAGGAGACGCCGCCCGCATCAGGCAGCGATCGAACTAGCCGACGCTAGACATGCCGCGCTCGCACGTTCCAGAACTCGATGAAGGAGGGCTTCGCCTGGAACTGCCGCCACTCCAGGTGGCTGCGGGCGACCTGCGGCTGGACCAACTCGAAGAGGTAGATCCACGACGCCTGCTCGTAGTGGCGCCGCGCGCCCTTGTTGAGCAGGTCGTTGCGCTTGTCCGTGTCGAATTCCGCCGCGGCGGCGTCGAAGTAGTCCTCGATCTCGTTGAAGATGTCCGGGTCGGAGAGCTCTTCGATGCGGTGCGCGAAGACCGCGTCGCGCCGGGCGTTCTCGGTAATCGAGACCAACGGGTCGAGCCCCGCCGCCTGCGGGAAGAGGAAGAGCACGTCGGTGGCGTCCTCGCGCAGGTCGGAGAAGTACTGCGAGATCTCCTGGATCTCCACGCGGGTGCGGATCCCCACCTCCGTGAGCATCCCGGCCACCGCTTGGATGAACGAGTCCACGTTGGTGTAGAGGCCCTGCGGGTAGCGGATCTCGAAGTCGAAGCCGTCCGGGTAGCCGGCCTCCGCCAGCAGAGCGCGGGCGCGGTCCGGGTCGTAGCCCCAGTCCAGATCGGAGATCGGACCCTCCGAGCCGTCGTGGCCCGCCTGCCCGACGGCGAGGGTGTAGGTGCGGTTCTCGCGGCCGGTCATGATGTTGTGGATCAGGACGTCCTGGTCCACGGCGAGGTTGGCGGCGATGCGGACGCGCAGGTCGCGCCAGGGGTTGGGACCGCCGTTGACGGGATCCTCGATCAAGTGCTTGGGGATCTGGATGTGCAGCCCGCGCTGGGCGGAGTGGTACCAGACCACGAAGTCGGGATCGTCCGCGTAGGTCTCCGCCAGGTCCGGGATGATCTGGGTGGCGATGTTGATCTCATCGTTCTCCAGGGCGGCCAGGCGCGCCTGCTCCTCGGGGAAGAGCCGCGACTCAAGATCCTTGACCCAGGGGAGCCGCTGCTGGTGCTCGAAATCGCGCCCGTTCCGGTACTCGTCGAAGCGGGTGCTGTTGATCACCTGGTCCTGCGTCCAGTCGATGAACTTGAACGGACCGTGGCCGATGGGGTTGTTGGCCAGGCGCTCGGCGCCCAACTCCTCCACGTGCGCCTGCGGCGTGAGCAGCAGACGGACGAGGATATTGGGGATGCCGGGGCTCGGCGGGTCCATGTCGAGCTTGCCGCTGGTGCCGTCGACCATGGTGATGTCGCCGATGCCGACCAGGTTGCCGGCGCGACCCACGAAGTTCGGGTCGCCGGCCCAGCGACCGCCCGTGCGCTCGATGTTGAACTGCACTTCCTCCAGGGTGACCGGGCTGCCGTCGTGGTAAATCCAGCCCGGGTTCTGGGTGAGCAGCAGCTTCTCGTTGGCGTCGACGAACTCGAAGTCGAACGAGCCTCCGTTGCGGGCCAAGCCGTCGAAGCCGCGCGCGAAGACCGTTTCGTAGTGCAGCAGGTTCGCGGCCGCGTGGCCGCCGAAGCCCGCCTGCGTGTGCGGGTCCAGCGTGGATGTGAAGGCGCCGAAGGCGATGCGCCACTGCGCGTCCAGGTCGGACTAACCGCATGCCACCAGTTGCTCGGCGCCAACCGTGG
>VXPR01000432.1 GCA_009839405.1 Gammaproteobacteria bacterium | reverse complement strand
GCCGCGCCGGCAGCCCGTTTAATCAGCAAATGGCACTTCAATATCCCTACGACTCCCATCCTCCGTCCGGCACCACGGTCGAGATTGCTGATGGCGTGCGTTGGCTGACCATGCCCATGGGCGGTTCGCTCACCCACATCAACCTCTACCTGATCGAAGACGCGGATGGCTGGTTCGTGGTGGACACGGGCCTCGGCAACACGGAAACGCGTGACCTGTGGCACCGCATCTTCGACTCCGAACTCAAGGGCAAGCCGGTCAAGGGCGTCATCTGCACGCACATGCACCCGGACCACATCGGTCAGGCCGGCGAGATCACGGATCATTTCCGCTGCCCGCTCTACATGACGCGCGCCGAGTACTACCAGGCGCGCTCGTTTGCGACCATGGGGCCGTCCTCGCGCGGCTCCGGCTGGCTTGGCGAACAGTTCTACCACCGCTATGGCATGCCGTCCGACTACATGCAGAGGGTGCAGGCGATGTGGGAGTCGCGCTCGTCTGCCGCGCCCGCCAAGACGTCGAGCATGACCATGCCGGCATCGTTTCCGGCCGGCTACCAGCGCCTTCGGCACGGCGACATGCTCACCATTGGCGAGCACGACTGGCATGTGGAAGTGGGGTCGGGGCATTCGCCGGAGCACGCCTGCCTGCACTGCCGCAGCCTCGGCGTGATGATTTCGGGTGACCAGATCCTGCCAGTCATCACCAGCAACGTCAGCGTCCATGCCACCGAGCCGGAAGCGAATCCGCTCAAGGACTGGATGGAGTCGCACGACCGCTTCCTCGACACCCCGGAAAGGACCTTGGTGCTGCCGGCGCACAACTTGCCGTTCTACGGCGTACGCGAGCGCTTGAGGGACCTCATTGCCCACCACGAGGACCGGATGCTGGCGATTGAGGAGACTTGCCAGGACGAGGCGCGCACCGCCAAGGATCTGCTGCCGGTGCTGTTCAAGCGCCATCTCGACGCACGGCAGATGATGATGGCGCTTGGCGAGGCCATAGCGCACTGCCATCTGCTGATGCATCGCAATCGGCTTGAGCGACGGGAAGGCGAGGACGGCCGGTTCTGGTTCCGTTCGGTGGACCCCGATCTCGAGCGACGCGCCCATCCGGGCCAGCACGACGCCCCGGACGACCGACCGATCATGGTGTGAGCGCGCCTCCCGAGCCTGGCCCCGACTGGCGCGAACGCGTCCGGGACGTGGTCTATCGGGGCCTGGTTTGGGGAGACAGGCGCGTGCCGCTCGGCATCCGCTCTCTGCTCGGCGTGCTCTTCCTGTGCGGCGGCGTGCTTTGGTTCCTGCCGGTGCTTGGCATCTGGATGCTCCCCTTGGGGATCGCCTTCATCGCCCTTGACATCCCCTGGTCGCGGCGCCGGGTGCGCGAATGGATGCGGGCGCAACAACGACGGCGGCGAGCGCGAAGGAGCCGCGTTTGACCTTGGCCTGCCGGCGGCGCAGACTCGCGCAACCGAATGCTCTTGAGGGGAACACCACCTTGTCTCACGATCTTGTGATCCGAAACGGTGCTGTCGTGGACGGCACCGGCAGCGCACCCGTGGAGGGCGATGTCGCCATCGACGGCGACACCATCACCGCGATCGGCGAAGTGTCCGGCACCGGGCGCGAGGAAATCGACGCTCGTGGCCACTACGTCACGCCCGGCTTCGTGGACCTGCACACCCATCTCGACGCCCAGATTGGCTGGGATCCGCACATGACCTCGGTCACCTGGCACGGCGTCACCACGGCGCTTCTGGGCAACTGCGGCGTCACCTTCGCGCCTTGCCGACCGGCCGACCGGGAGTTCCTTGCCGGCATGATGGAAACGGTGGAGGACATCCCCAAATACGCCATCCTCACCGGCCTGCCGTGGGACTGGGAGTCATATGGCGGCTATCTCGATTCCATCGAGCGCTTGCAGCCGATGATCAACGTTTGCGGTCTGGTCGGCCACAGCGCCACCCGCTTCTACGTGATGGGCGAACGCGCCATCGAGGAGCAGGCGACGCCGGAGGAGATCAAAGAGATCGCGCAAGTCGCGGGCCAGTCCGTGCGCGAAGGCGCGCTCGGCTTCTCCGTGAACCGGCATCCGGGCCATACGCTGCCCGACCGCCGTCCGATTCCGGGCACCTTCGCGTCCCGCGAAGAGCTGCTCGCCATCGCGCGTGCGGTGGGCAAGGAAGGCGGCCTGATGCAGACGGTGCCGCACTTCGGCAACATCGAGGAGGAGATGGATCTCCTCGCCGAAGAGGGCCAGACGAGTCGCATCCTGTTCAGCGCCATCGGCGAGCACCGCGAAGCCCTCGACGAGAAGGTGACCGCCATGCGCGGTGCTGGCGTCGATGTGACGGCGGTGACCGTGCCGCGTTCCGGAGGCGGAGTCACGGGCCTCGCCACCAACAACTTCTGGCGCACGCCTTCGTGGAATGAACTGCGCAAGGTCGACTTCGCCGCCCGCCTAGAGGCCATTCGCGACGCCGACTTCCGCGCCAAGCTGGTGGCCGAGGTGCGGGAAAACGAAAACCTGAACGAGCAGGTGCTCAAAACCTCCCGGCGCGTTTACCCGATGGGCGGGGCGGAACGGCCCTGCTACACGCAGGAGCGTTACGAGAGCCTCGCCGACATCGCCGCAGCGGCGGGTGAACACCCCGTGGAGGCGTGGCTGCGACTGACGTTGGAAAGCGATGGCAAGGAGCTGTTCCACAACCGCGGCTTCAATGTCAACCTCGACAACCTCGAGCAGATGATCACCACGGACTGGGCCATGCCCGGCCTTGGCGACGCCGGTGCGCATGTGAGCCAGATGATCGACTCTGGCTGGGCCACGTTCGTGCTTTCCCACTGGCACCGCGACAAGGGCACGTACTCCATCGAGGAGGCCGTGCGTCGCATCGCCGCCGAGCCGGCGCGGGTGCTGGGCCTAACCGATCGCGGCATTCTCGCGGCCGGCAAGCGGGCAGACGTGAACGTCATCGACGTGGATCGCATCGAGGAACGCCAGCCCTACATCGTCCACGACTTCCCCGGCGGCGCGCCTCGCTTCCAGCAGCGCGCCCAGGGCTACAAGGCGACGGTGTGCAATGGGCAGGGGACCGTGCGCGACGACGAGCCCACGGGAGTTTGCTCCGGCCAGGTGCTGCGCAACGCGTCG
>VXPR01000435.1 GCA_009839405.1 Gammaproteobacteria bacterium | reverse complement strand
TTGGTGTAGTTGATGTTGCGGTTGACGACGAAGGAGACGGTGTCGCCAGCGGTTTCCTGGCGCAGGGCGTCGGCCGCTTGCACTACCGCGCCGAAGTCGTCGCCACGGGCACGGGTGAGGCGGACGATGTCGGCCTCGGTGAGGTCTTCGCCTCGGCGCACGCTCTCGAGGATGTGCGCCACGTCGCTGGAAACCTGCTTCGGCTGCTGGCCGATCTGATCCAGGATTTCGGCGGGAGGCGGTTCGTCCTCCCCGGGTGACCAGGTGTCTGTACGCGGCAGGCCCTCACCGTCGATGGCGTCGAGCACGGCGCTCGCGAGGCCGGGATCGACCCAGCGCTGCACGTTCTGCGAGTATTCGGGATAGATGGTGAGGCGTTCGTGCAGGCTCTTGCCGGCGGCCTTGGTTTCGCGGGCGAGGTCGTCGAGATGCGGCCACGGTGCTTCGGGATTGACGAAGTCGGGCGTGAGTGGCGAGACGCCGCCCCAGTCGTTGATGCCGGCGGCGACGATCTGCGGCAATACGCCGGGGCTGAGGTTCGGCGGTGCCTGCACGCTCATGGACTCGCCGAAGAGGATGCGCGCCACGGCGATGGTCCACAGGAGTTCCTCGAGGTCGGGCTCCGGCGCCGCGCGCATCTTGGTGCCGGGCTTGGCGCGGAAGTTCTGGATGATGATTTCCTGAATGTGGCCGCGCCGTTCCTGCACCCCGCGGATGGCCAAAAGCGACTCGATGCGTTCGCGACGGGTCTCGCCGATGCCGATCAAGATGCCGGTGGTGAAGGGGATGTCAGCGGCGCCGGCATCGTCGAGCGTCTTCAGCCGCACGGCCGGGATCTTGTCCGGCGAGCCGTAGTGCGGCATACCCTTCTCGGTGAGCCGCTCGGAGGCGGATTCGAGCATGATGCCCATCGAAGGCGACACCGGGCGCAGCATCTCGATCTCTTCCGGCGTCATGTTGCCGGGGTTGAGATGGGGCAAGAGGCCTGTCTCCTTGAACACGGCCTCGGCGGCGTCACGCAGGTATTCCAGGGTGGTTGCGTAGCCGTGCTCGGCCAGCCACTCGCGGGCGGCGCGGTAGCGCAGTTCCGGCTTCTCGCCCAGGGTGAATAGCGCCTCCTTGCAGCCGAGCCGGGCGCCATTTCGGGCGACCTCGAGCACGGCGTCCAAGTCCATGTAGGGAACTTCGAGCTTGGAGGGCGTTTGGGCGAACGTGCAGTAGTGGCAGACGTCGCGACACAGGTGGGTGAGCGGGATGAAGACTTTTCGCGAATACGTGACGAGGTTCAGGAAGCCGCGGTCTCTAAGCGTTGCGGCGACGCCGGCGAGGGCGGCGGTGTCGGTGAAGTCTGCGAGGAGCAGCGCCTCGTCGTCGGTGGGCAGCCTGCCGTCTAGGGCGCGTTCGAGAACCCTCGCGATGCTCATGCCTTGCCTGCCGCCTCCCGCGTCTTGGCTTTCGGGGAACCGCGCATTATGGCCGAATCGAGCCGCGCTGTCGGCGGCAACCGGCGCGACGGTGTTGTGGTCGTTTGACTCTCTTGCGTTGGCACCCCTTGGGGGCGAGGGCATCTTGCCCTCGCACGCGCCATAGGCGCGGAGAGTTAACCGCGACTCTGTCCGAGCGAAGGGGAAGCCACGCGGCATGGTCGATTTGCATGGTTCCGGCATGATGCGCCTGCGGCGCATTGCGAGGGCAAGATGCCCTCGCCCCCAGGGGGCATGCGCCACATGCAGACAAGGCGACACACTACCGGCGCGTCGGGCTCCTAGCCGAACGAGGCGATCCATATGCTGTTGCCGTCTGGGTCCAGCACGGTGAAATCCCTGGCTCCCCAAGGCTGATTCTCAATCTCGCGGCGGAAGACGAGGCCCCGCCGCTTGAGCCGGGCCTCAAGGGCGTCGATATCGCCCGACATCGTGAACATCGCCTCGGTAGGGGAGCGCGTCGGCTCGTCCTCGAAGCCGTTTTGCAGCAGGTGGACCTGCACCTCGCCCAGGCGGACGATGGCGTAGTTCGCCGCACCGTCCGCGTCGGCATTCACGTGCAGCGCCTCGAAGCCGAGCACGTCGGCGTACCACCGCACGGCGGCATTGACGTCGGCAACGGGGAACACGGGCGCGGCGGACCGGAACATGGCTTGGTCGGGCAGATCAGATTCCGGCAGCATACCGTTCGTCTGTAAGATGCGCCGCTTGCGGTCGTGGGACGTTCTTTCGGCCTGTCCAAGTCATGGGAAGGGAGTGGCAATGAAGCCCGTCTGTTTGGTGATTGGCGCCGGTGCCGGGATTGGCGGCACGGTGGGCAAGCGGTTTGCCCGAGAGGGATTTCACGCGGTTCTGTGTCGGCGCAGCGATGAGGCGGGGCTTGCCAAGCTTGTCGGCGACATCGAAGGCGCTGGTGGCACGGCTTCCGGCTTTCTCATGAATGCGGTCGCCGAAGGCGCGATCGAGGAACGGGTGGCGGCGACGGAGGCGGAGATCGGGCCCATCGAAATTGCGGTGTTCAATCTCGGCGCCCAGATCGGCAATCGCAGCCTTGAGAACACCACCCTCAAGGCGTTCGAAATGGGTTGGCGGCTGGCGACATTCGGCCTCTTTCGGCTGGCGCAGGCGGCGGCGCCAGCGATGGTGGAGCGTGGCAGCGGCACCATCATCGTCACCTCGGCCACGGCCGCGGTGCGTGGCAATGCCGGGCAGCACTCGCACGCTGCGGCGATGGGCGGGCGGCGCATGCTCTGCCAGACGCTGAATGCGGAGCTGTCACCGAAGGGGATTCATGTCGCGCACGTCGTCGTGGACGGTTCGGTGGATGCGCCGGACACGCTCGGAAAGATGCTGGGCCCCGAGCGGTATCAAGAGCTGCGCGCCACCCGCGGCGCGGAAGACGGGCTGATGCTGCCGGAACGGATCGCCGACGCATACCACTACCTCGCGAACCAGCATCGATCGGTCTGGACGCATGAGCTGGATCTGCGCTCCTGGTCGGACCAGCCTTGGTGGAACCACTAGGCAACCCGTCGCGCGCTCGGCTCCCGACGGAACAATCGTGCCACCAAAGATCGTACGGTGCTTTCTTCGTAGTTCCCACCCCGCCGGGGACGCGGGAGTCGCTGACGCGGAAGGAACTGACGCCGGCCACGCACCGCGAGGGCGACCTTG
>VXPR01000309.1 GCA_009839405.1 Gammaproteobacteria bacterium | reverse complement strand
GAGTCCAATGGCGACGCAGTTGCGGTGCCAAGGGGTCTCGCGATAGCCGGGCTCGAAGGCGATGGTGCGGTATTGGAGGGAAGTGGGGTCGATGCTGGGGGACGTGTTCGCCACATACTGCTCGAGCGCCTCTTGCGCGGCGTCTTCGTCCATGCGGGAGCTGGCAAAGACGTGGCCGAGGCCGCGACGGGATTGCAGGCCGATGTCCCAGATCCAGCCGTTCGGCCCGGCGGTTGCCAGCGTTGCCGAAGCGATGGCGGAGTCGGCGGATTCGTGCGGCACCTGCACGACCACGGCGCGGTCGTTGAAGAGAGTGTCGCGGACGGATGCAAAGGGTTGGCCGTAGTGCTGGCCGATGAGCAAGGCACGCTGGCCGGTGCAATCCACGAACAGGTCGCCGGTGAGGCGGTTGCCGGTGTCGAGCCGGAGTGCGGCGATGTCGCCGTTCTCCCGTGTCTCGATGCTCGCGACGTTTGCCAGGATGTGGGTGACGCCAAGCTCTTTGGTTGCGTGGCGTTCAAGCAAGCCGGCGAACTTGCCAGCATCGAGATGGTAGGCGTAGTTGAAGGCGAAGGCGTACTGTGGCGCGGACGCATCCTTGGGGGCGAGGCCCTGCTCGATGGCCGCGACCTGGGGCGTGGCGAACGCTGCAAACGGTTCCTCGTTCCCCTCCCGCAGCCAGTAGGTGGCGGGATTCAGCCGGGCGTATTCAACGGGAAGGCTGAACGGATGGATGTACGCATCCTCCCCGGAACGTCCTGACCAACCACGGAACCACGTGCCTTGCTTGAAGCTCGCATCGCACGTGCGGAGCATCTTGTCCTCATCGACGCCCATGCGCTGCAAGGTCCCCCGCATGGACGGCCAAGTGCCTTCGCCGACGCCGATAGTGGGGATGTCGGGGGATTCAACCAGCGTAACCCGCAACGGCTCCGCCCAGTGCCGGCATTCCGTGGCGATGGCGTTGGCAGCAATCCAACCGGCCGTGCCGCCACCAACAACCACCACTTCCCGCGTTGCCCGACTCATCCCCTCACGCCCCGACGATCAGGAGGGAAGGCAGAATGCCTTCCCTCCGAAAGCCCGTCCATTGCCAAGCCCGACCATGCCGCAAGGAGCGATCATACGCTTGGGAACTTGCAGCGGCGCTTGCCCTCACCCCGCCCTGTGGCGGGAATTGAAGAAGCTGGGCCTCTTCGAACTGGGGGACCGCCGCCGCAACCTGGCGTCCCCTCAACCCTTCAGAGCTTGTAGCGGAAGCCGAAGTTGTACCTTGGGCCCGCCTGCCCTGCGAACAGGGTCTGCATCCAGTCTCTGCCAAAGACGTGGGTGGTGGCGTTGTTGATGTTGAGGGCGTCAACGTAGAGCTGCATGTTTTCGTTCAGCCAATAGCTCGCACTCAGGTCGAGCTGTTGATACGCCCCGACATAGGTCGGCGGTCCCGAGCCCACGTTGTTCTGGCCGGTGCCGGCAAGGAAGTCGTCGCGCCAGTTGTAGGCGAGGCGCACGCTGATGTCGTCCTTGTCGTAGAAGGCGATGAGGTTGGCGGAGTCGCTTAAGCCCGTCAGCACGAACTGCTGGGCCAGGCTGAAGTTGTCGTAGCCGACGTCTGCATCGACGATGGTGACGTTGCCGATGACGCCGAAGCCGGTGTCGCCGAAGTTGTGCTGGACCACCAACTCCCAACCCTTCATGGTGGCTTTTTCGATGTTCACCGGCACCGTCAGGTTGAATGGCGATGAAGGGTCGCGGCCGGCGACGCCGGAAATGACGCCATTGGCAGCATCGACCCCCGCGGCATCGGCCCGGTTCTCCAGAATCCAGGTGTAGAGCAGCCCCGAGTCGGAGCTTCCCGTTGCCGCCCGCGCCTCGTCCGCGAGCGGCCCCAAGCCTGGGTGTGGCAAATCGAAGGTGTTCTCCACCACCGACGCCGAGCCGATGAAGTTGTCCACGTCCTTGAAGAAGTAGCCCACCGCCGCGTAGCTGTTGTCTTGGTAGTACCACTCGAACGAAAGATCGTAGTTGGCCGACTCAAATGGCAGCAGACCCGGATTGCCCCGATTGCCTGTGCCGCCGTCGATCCGCACCAGCGAATTGATGGTCTGGCCGCCCTGAATGTCGCCGTAGTTGGGCCGCGTCATCGTGTCGCTGGTGGAGAACCGCAGCACGATGTCGTCGGTGAGGTCCACCCGGAAATCGATGCTCGGCAGCAAGAGGTCGTAGCTGCCGGAAAGCTCGGTGAACGCCGGCGCCGACTGCACGGCTGTCAGTTCGTTGCCAGCAATCCAGTTGATGGCGCTGTAGGCTGGCGACAACGCCTCTGAGGTGACGTCCGTGTCTTCGTAGCGCAGCCCCACGCGCAGCCCCACCGGCGTCGAGCCCCACATCCACGCCAGATTCGCCTGCGCATGCAAGGCGGCGGATTCCTCCACCGTGCGCCTGTCTGAGGTGAAGCGGCTGGACGTGCATAGGCCCGTGCCGCAGTCGCCCATGTCTGTGAGCATGAAGGTGGTTGCGTCCCCGGAGGCCATCAGCGCTTCGGTTCGGGCAACGAGTTCAGCCATGTCGAAGCGATAGAAGTCGGACTGGCGCCGGCCGTCGTCGCCGCCGGGGATCTCGTCGAAGGCATCGGCGGCAGAGTCGAGGGTAAGCAGGTCTGAAATCGCCCCCCGCTCGGTTACGCCGCCCCAGGCGTCGCGCTGCACGACAGACCCGGCCGAACGGTTGTTCACCTCCGTGAGCTGGATGCCGAAATCGATGCTCTCGACGACACCGACATCGAAGTCGTAGTGCCCACTCAACCGCGTCTGGTCAATGCCCATCTTGGCGAAGTTGTTCTGGAACACGCTGCCGGTGACGATCATGTCGTCCGGCGACAGTGGGTTTCGCAGGGTGAGTTCCAGCACCGGCAGTTCGTGGCCGAAGTAGCCGGTGGTGCGATCCCGCGTGAAGGCGGCGGTGGAGAGCAGGGCGGAGTCGCCGAAGCGGCTGTTGGGCGAGCGTTCGGCGGTGGAGTCGTGGTAGTCGAACTCCACGGTCAGCTGGTCGGTGGCGTCCCAAAGGAGGTTGATGCCGGTTGCGCCGTTGCGGGTCTTCCACGCATCGAGGCCGCCGCCCATGGAGTAGTCGCTGCCAGGTAGGTTCTCGGTATAGATGCGCGG
>VXPR01000205.1 GCA_009839405.1 Gammaproteobacteria bacterium | reverse complement strand
CCGCTCGACGGCATCCGCGTGGTGGAATTCACGCTGGGCATCCACGGGCCGTACGCGGCGATGCTGCTGGCCGATATGGGGGCGGAGGTGATCAAGGTCGAGCCGCCCGACGGGGACATCAACCGGCAGGCGGCGGTGGTGGGCGGGCCGTACGAGGTGGGGTCGCAGTTCTACGCCTGCAACCGCAACAAGCAGGTGGCCTGCCTCAACCTGCGCACCGACGACGGGCTGGCGGCGGCGAAGCGGCTCGTCGCGACGGCCGACGTGCTGGTCGAGAACCTGCGCGGCGGCGTGCTGGAGCGGCTGGGGCTCGACTACGAGACGCTGGCGGCCGAGCATCCGCGGCTGATCTACGCGTCGGCGAGCGGCTGGGGGCCGGAGGGGCCGCTGAGGACGATGGCGGCGGTGGACATCATCGCGCAGGCGGCGGGCGGCGTGGTCTCGCACACGGGCACGCCGGAGACGGGGCCGCTGCCCGCCGGGGTCGCGCTGGCCGACCACGCCGGCGCGGTCTTCCTGGCGCTGGGCATCATGTTCGCCCTCTACGGGCGCGAGCGGACGGGCCGCGGGCAGCGAGTCGATACGTCGCTGTTCGGCAGCCAGTTGGGGATGCAGGTCTGGGAGTTCAGCCACGTCCTGCTCGACCGGGGCGATCTGCCGATGGGCGGCAAGGGGCACCCGATCGCCCGCGGCATCTGGCACGTGTTCGACGCGGCCGATGAGTCGTTCGTGCTGGCCTGGGTGACGGACGCGCGCTTCGCGGCGCTGTGCGAGGTGATGGGCTGGGACGACTTGGCGAAGGACGCGCGCTTCGCGACGCCCCTCGATCGGGTGGAGAACCACGAGCCGCTGTACGAGGCGCTGCGCGACGGCTTCATCGAGTGGCCGTGGGACGAACTGCGGCCGCGCCTCGAGGCGACGGACCAGGTGTTCTCGAAGGTGAACACGTACACCGACCTGGCCTCGCACCCGCAGGCGCTGGCCAACGACTACGTGACGTCGTTCGAGAGCGCCGAGTACGGCACGCTGCCGATGGTGGGCTTCCCGATCGGCCTGAGCGAGACGCCGGCGACGGTGCGCAGCCGTCCGCCCGACCTGGACGCGCACACGGTCGAGGTGCTGGCCGATTTGGGCTACTCGGGCGAGGAGATCGGCGCGATGATCGCCTCGGGCGCGGTGGGCCACCCGACGGAGTAGCGCCGGCCGGAATGGCCCGACGCCCGCGACGCCCCGTATCCTCTCCCCGGCGCGCCCGCGCAGTGACGAAGGAGGCGACGATGGGGCCGCTGGACGGCGTGCGGGTGGTGGAGTTCACGCTGGGCATCCACGGGCCGTACGCGGCGATGCTGCTGGCCGACATGGGCGCCGAGGTGATCAAGGTCGAGCCGCCCAACGGCGACATCAACCGGCTGGTGACGGTGGTGCACAAGCCGTACCGGGTGCCCACGCAGTGGTACGCCTGCAACCGCAACAAGCGGGTCGCCTGCCTCAACTTGCGCAAGCCCGAGGGGCTGGCCGCGGCGAAGCGGCTCGTCGCGACGGCCGACGTGCTGGTCGAGAACCTGCGCGGCGGCGTGCTGGAGCGGCTGGGGCTCGACTACGAGACGCTGGCGGCCGAGCATCCGCGGCTGATCTACGCGTCGGCGAGCGGCTGGGGGCCGGAGGGGCCGCTGAGGACGATGGCGGCGGTGGACATCATCGCGCAGGCGGCGGGCGGCGTGGTCTCGCACACGGGCACGCCGGAGACGGGGCCGCTGCCCGCCGGGGTCGCGCTGGCCGACCACGCCGGCGCGGTCTTCCTGGCGCTGGGCATCATGTTCGCCCTCTACGGGCGCGAGCGGACGGGCCGCGGGCAGCGGGTCGATACGTCGCTGTTCGGCAGCCAGATCGCGATGCAGGCCTGGGAGATGAGCCACTACCTGCTGGGCGGGGGCGAGCCGCCGCGGGCCGGCAAGGGGCACATCCTGGCGCGGTCGATCTGGCACGTCTTCGACGCGGCCGACGCGTCGTTCGGGCTGACCTGGGTGAGCGACGATCGCTTCGCGGGGCTGTGCGACATCCTGGGCCGCGACGACCTGGCCCGGGATCGGCGTTTCGGGACGGCCATCTCGCGGGTGGGCAACGATAAGGCGCTGTACGCGGAGTTGGTGGAGGCGTTCCGGGACTGGCCGTGGGCCGAGTTGGAGGCGCGCTTCATCGAGACGGATCAGGTGTACACGAAGGTGAACTCGTACGCCGACTTGGCCTCGCATCCGCAGGCACTGGCGAACGACTACGTGACGTCGTTCGAGAGCGAGGAATACGGCCCGCTGCCGATGGTCGGCTTCCCCATCCGGCTCAGCGAGACGCCGGCCTCGGTGCGCAGCCGTGCACCCGAGCTGGACGCGCACACGGCCGAGGTGCTGGCGGAGCTGGGCTACTCGGACGAAGAGATCGGCGCGCTGTTCGCCTCGCGCGCCGCCGGCCACGCGGCGGAGTAGGGAACCTCACCCCCTAACCCCCTCTCCATCATCCAGATGGAGAGGGGGGATCGGAGAGGCTGCTACGGGCGCTGTTCGGCGGTGACCTCGGCCACGACGCCGAAGTGGTCGGACAGCGTCCTGCCCTCGGCGAGGTTGCTGATCGCAGCGCTGGACGCGACGGACAAGTCGTCACTGACCGCGATGTGGTCGATGTTGGCGCGGCCCCGGAAGGTCAGATCGGCCGTCGCGATGCTCATGCCCCGCGGGAAGGCGTCGCGCAGCGCCGACCGAAGTTCCGCGGGCGCCCGGCTTCCCATCCCAATGACCTGATTGAAGTCCCCCAGCACGATCAGGCGCGTTGCGGGATCCCGCGTTAACACCTCGGCGAGACCGGCCAGATACCGCGCGTGGTCTTCCCACCGTTGCTTGCGTTCCGGCCCGCGTTTCCTTTCGGTGCGCGATCCGAACCAAGGGATGCAGACGCCGACGACTCTGACATCGCCCACCGATGTCTGCGTCATGCCAGACACGAACCGGCCGGGCGGCAGCGATTCGGTTCCCTCGCAATCGACCGACTCCCACGGCTGCCGCGACCAGAGGATGACCTTCCTCCGGTCCTTCTTGACGCCGTATCCGGAGTCGGGTTGAGAGCAGATCGCGTGTCCCGATTGGGCAAGCAGACCGGTACCGGCCTCCGTGAGACAGACGATGT
>VXPR01000237.1 GCA_009839405.1 Gammaproteobacteria bacterium | reverse complement strand
AGACAGGTGTAGATGTATCGCGCAACGCTGCGAAAGCGCGCCGGCTGCAAGGTGTCCGGCTCCACGATCACCATGTTGTCGTAGCCTGGAACTTCGTTCCACACCGGCTCGCTCAAGTGGCCGTCGATGAGGATGTCCACGGCCTCATAGCGAGGCACGACGATGGGATCGCCGACGTCGAGCCGCACTTGCCGGCCCGAGCTTGCGCGCCCTGACGGGCGCGTCTGCAGTTGCTGCGCAACTGCTGGCTCGCGTGTGGGAGTGATGGCAGCTTTGGGAATAGGCTCCGCAATGGGCTCTGGTTCTGCCTCGGCGATGATAGGCGCCGGTTCGAAATCAACGGGTGCCGTCCTAGCAGGAGGGGCCACGCCAGGCCAATACCACGCATCCAAGTATCCGGTGGCGCGGGCACGGGCGAGGATGTTTCGGGCCTGCGTCTCGGTGCCCTGCTCGCCGGCAACGACCCGATAGCGCCGCTGGCCGTTGACATCCACCGCCACCACGCGCACCGCCACGTCAAGCCCGGCAGCGACCCGATCGCGCTGTGCATCCGCCATGGGGCGATTGACGAAGCTGCCGAAGACCACGCCCGCGGCGGCAGCGTTCAGTGCCAGCAGCGTCAGGGCAAGCGCGATCGAGGGCGGCAGCAGCCGTCGCATGGCATTCTCCTGTGAGGAGCGCAGATTATATGCTGCGGTCGCGGGCTCGCAGTTCCGCAAGGCGTGCGGCGAGCCGCGCCTCGACGCCACGATCTTCGGGACGGTAGAACCGCACGTCGGGCATTTCGTCTGGCAGGTAGCGCTCGCCGGCGGCGTAGCCGTCGTCTTCGTCATGGGCATAGCGATAGCCCTTGCTGTGGCCCAAGGACTCCACCAGCTTGGTCGGCGCATTGCGGAAGCGCAGCGGCACTTCCCACGATGGATTCGACTTCACGAAGGCCATCGCCTCGCCGAACGCCGTGAGCGCTGCATTGCTCTTCGGCGTCGCCGCGAGGTAGATCGTCGCCTCGGCAAGGGCGAGTTCCCCTTCCGGCGAACCGATCCTCCGATACGCTTCCCACGCGTCCATGGCGATCTCAAGGGCGCGGGGGTCTGCGAGGCCAATGTCCTCGCTTGCCATGCGGGTGAGGCGTCGGGCGATGTAGGTCGGGTCGCAGCCGCCATCGAGCATTCGCGCCAGCCAGTACAGCGCCGCGTCGGGGGAACTGCCGCGCACCGCCTTGTGCAAAGCGGAAATCTGGTCGTAGAAGGCATCGCCACCCTTGTCGAAGCGCCGGTGCGATTCCCCGCTTGCCTCCAGCACGTGTTCGGCAGTAATGGTGCCGTCGGCAAGCTGGGCCGCCACTTCCAGCGTGTTCAGCACCCTGCGAGCGTCGCCGTCGGCGAGGGCGACGAGCTCGGTGAGGGCGTCGTCGGCCATATCGACGCCTTCGAATTCGCGTTCGAGCGCCCGCCGAACGAGGTCGGCCAGGTCTTCGGCGGCAAGAGAACGCAGGACATACACCCGGGAACGGGACAGAAGCGCCGCGTTGACCTCAAAGGACGGATTTTCTGTGGTGGCGCCGATGAACGTGATGGTGCCGCGCTCCACATGCGGCAGGAAGGCATCCTGCTGTGCCTTGTTGAAGCGGTGCACCTCGTCGATGAAAAGCACCGTCACCTCGGCGCGTGCCTCCGCGTCGGCAATGGCTGCGCGCACGTCCTTGAGGCCGGACAGCACCGCCGAAAGGCTCTCGAAGCGCGCCCCAGCCGCCTCGGCCAAGAGTCGCGCCAGCGTGGTCTTGCCGACTCCGGGCGGCCCCCAGAGGATCATCGAGTGCACGCTGCCGGCCTGGGCCAGCCGCCGCAGCGGTCGTTCGGCACCGAGAAGATGCGTCTGGCCGACGAACTCGTCCAGGCGGAGCGGCCGCATTCGATGCGCGAGCGGCCGGCCGGCATCGCGGTCGGCGGAGCCACCGTCTCGGAAGAGGTTTCGCTGCGCCATCCCTAGGGTGCCTCCGAGACCTGTATCGCGGGCTGCGCCGTTCCGGTCTCGCCGATGAGGTCCGTACCCGGTGGGACCGCGAACTCGAACAGTTCCGCGGCCGGCAATGTCGCCGTAGTGGCATTGGTGAAACGGACATGGGTAGTGCGGTTCATGTGGTCCACGATCACCAGCGACCGTGGCACCGTTGCGGCGCCCGCGTCGTCCGCGTCGAACTCAAGATGCAGCGCCTGATAGAGCGACCGCTCGTCCCGGGGCAGGAGCAGGAATCTGCCGTTGCCCTCCTCCACGACGGCGAAATGCGTTGCCAAGGAGCCAGGGGCTTCGACCAGCAGCATGGCTGGGGTGCCTGCCAATGCACCCGCCAGGGGCCGCACGGTCGCCTGTTCGAGGTCCGGCTCGTGTACCCACAGCGAAATACCGTCCGCCAGCACAAGTTGCGGCCAAGGCTCGCGCACTTCCCAGCGCAGGCGACCGGGACGGTTCAGGGTCATGCGACCGGTGGAGGTTTCGAGCGCAATGCCATCGGCATCGGTCACCACCTGCTCGAAGTCCGCTTCGAAGGTGGCCAGTGGCGCGAGCACGGCTTCGAGGCGGGCGGCATCGTCCGCCTCGGTGGCGTGCAACGCACCGGCAATACCGACGGCAAGGGCAACTCGAGCGAACATCAGTCGCCCGCCGGCAAGCTGTAGATGCCGGATAGCTGTCGAAACGCGCCGCCCAAGTCCATGCCGCGCCCGACCAGAAACTCGTCCGGCGCCTCGAGTGCCACGAAGTCGGCGCTCGCCTTGGGGTTCGCGACGTCCTTGCGCACCATCACGACGGAGATCAGCCGTTCGAGCCCTCGCGCCCCGAGACGCTCTTGCGTTGCCGCCAACGTGGCGCCGCCATCAAGCACGTCATCCACAAGCACCACGGTGCGGCCCTTAAGGTCGCGCTGCAAATCGTGCTTGAACCGAACCTCGCCACCACTCGTTCCGTCCTCGCCCGGAGCGTTCGGGTAGCGCGTCGCATGCACGTAGTCGAGTTCGAGGGGGAAGTGGAATCGGCGCAGCAAGTCGCCGGTGAAGGGCAACGCACCATTCATCATGCAGACGAGTATGGGATGCGCTTCCCAGAGCGTGAGCGCCAGCGTCACCGCCAGCCGATCGATGGCGGCATCCACCTCGGCTGCCGAAAAAAGGAGCTTCGCACCCTCTGGCAGGGCCTTCAT
>VXPR01000219.1 GCA_009839405.1 Gammaproteobacteria bacterium | reverse complement strand
CTCACGGCCGGCGCGCGTCTGGCCGAGGACGTGACCTTCGCAGACATCGGGCTCGCGATCGAGGAAGCCGCGCCGCCGGGCACGCAGCCGCGCCTGCGCGCGCAAACGATCCGGGGCGGTCGCGCGGGGGACTCGTTCGCAATTTTGGAACTCGAAGTCGAAGACCTCGTGGCCCGCACCGCCAACGACGTCGCCCGGCTCGGTGGCGGTGACGCTCGCGATGCCGCGGATCGCCGGCGTGGCGGGGCTTGCTGCGCCCGGGCACGAGGTGATGGCGACGGTGATCGCCGGCGGTCTCGCCGTGGACACGGAGGTGGCCCAGGTGGCGTTGCTCACCTCAAGGCGCGCGCTCGACATCGCCTTCGAACAAAACGGCAGTCGATTCTGGTGGACGAAAGCGACCGCACGCGGGTGGACGCGGCGGAGCTGCCAGATCGGGAAGAGGGCGACCCCCAGCGGATCGACCTCGGCGTGTTGCGGGTGACGACGGAGACGGGCCTCAGGTCATGGGACGGCACCACTTGGCTTCGTGGGGAGGTGGGCGAGGAGGACGACGAGGCGCGTCCCTGGGATGGCGTGTATGTGCGTTTCGGCGGCACGGCCGGTCTGCCCGGCGTGGGAGATGTCGTCTATGCGGACCGCAACGACGACGGCGAGGTGGGCGATGACGAGACCCTGCCGAACGACGGGGAGGCGTTGATGCTGCTGCCGGGAGAGATCGGCAACTGCGTCAGTGAGGCGGATGTTACGCGTTGTCCTGTGCCGGTGCGCTATCGCCCGGGCCACGTGGACGCGTTTGCGTTCGCGGCGACGTTGACGGTGACCGCGGAGGCGCGTTACGAGCCGCCGGCGCCGAACCGAGGCGTGGCGACGACCACGACCTTCGTGTACGAGCCGGTGGGCGACCCGCTGCGCGCCTACGGCATTTCCGTGGGCGAGCGCATGCGGGAGCGTGCCAGCCTTCGGATCCGCTGCGAAGCCGGCCCGTGTCGGGCGTTCCTCGAGTGCGCCACCGACGACGGCACGCGCTTCTTCGGGCAACTCGACGGCGAGATCGGCGACGGCGCCACCGAGACGCTCAGCGGCGCGGCATTGCAGGACGTGCTCGGGGCGGGCGACGTCGAGGGGCATCTCTCGTGCTATCTGTACAGCGCCGAGAGCGTCACGGTGCAGGCGTTCGTGGGCCCGGCAAACGCGAGCGCCGCGGCGAACATCACCTACATCGCCATCGGCTCGCCCCTGCTCGCCTACGGCCTGCCGACGGGCCGGGACGAGCACGGCGACGTCGGCCGCCTGCGGGTGCGATGCGAGGTCGGCGGCCCGTGCACGGCGCGACTCGCCTGCCGCACCGACGCCGGGGAGTCGCTCGGCGGCACCCTCCATCCCCCAATACCCACCGGCGCCACGAGGATGCTCAACGGCAACGAAATCGACATCGCCCTCGGCCACAGACCCGGGACGCTCCGGGGCCGCCTCTCGTGCGCGCTCACCGGCACAGGCCGCCTGGCAATGCAGGCCCTGGTGCACGACACGATGACGAGCAGGTGGACCAACATGACCCACGTCGCGGGCCCGTAGGCACCGCACCCGACCCGCGCCAAATCGTCAAAGATTGCGCGCCTGGCGGCGCGTTGGAGGGCGAGACGCCCTCCCTCCGAGGCCCGCATTTCCGCCTTGAATGGCATCCGGGCTGGTTGGGTGCATTCAATACGGGCGACCACAAGGGTCGCCCCTACGGCACGTCCCGAATCCGCCGGCGCATTTCAGCGCCGTCAGACCTGTCGGAGCTTGAACCGCGAGGGTGCGGCTGGCACGATGGCCGCCGAACATGGCATGCAGAACGCAATGTCGGCACGTACCGCAAACGGCAGGCCGAAGGCAAGGATCAGATGGTGAAGGGTGTTCAGTTCTTGGTTGACGACGAGGGAAAGCGCAAGGGGGTATTGATCGATCTCCACCTCCACAGGGAGTTGTGGGAGGGCTTCTTCGACGCTGCCTTGGCGAAGGACCGGCAGGACGAGCCCCGCGAGTCGCTCCCGGAAGTCCGGCGCAAGGTGCTCGGACAGTAACGCTTGCCCTACGAAATCGCGTTCGCCCGCTCTGCACGCCGGGAGTTGGGGCATTTGCCGGTCGACGTGGCGACGAGGGTTCTTGCTCGCGTCGAGCGCCTCGCCAGCAACCCGCGCCCGCCGGACAGCCGCAAGTTACGTGGTGGGATGGACTCTGGCGCGTACGCGTGGGCGACTACCGAGTCGTGTACGAGATCTCCGACTCCGGACCGGCTCATCGAGGTCGTCGTCGTACGGCACAGAAGCGCCGCCTATCGTTGAGAGCGACACCTGGCGAATGGAGTCGCGAGTATTCGCTACATTCAATACGGATGCAGGGGCCTTCGGAGGGAAGGCAGAATGCCTTTCCACCGAAGGCCCGTCTTGTTCGGGCGCTAGCGGACCTGGCGGCGGGAACAAGCCCCGCTCCTCGAAGGCCCGTGCCGAATCCACCAGTGCGTTCAAGACGGGTTTCGCGGGCCTCGGAGGGAGGGCGTCTCGCCCTCCACCGCGCCGATAGGCGCGCAACCGGGGGAGGGACGAGATGTTGTGTGGTGGGAGGGGGCATACACTTCGCCGCCCCCCATCGCCGAAGACCTCCAAGTATGAACCCAGCCGACCTCCCATCCATTCGCCCCGGTCGCACCGCCCGCGCCTCCTCCTGGGACACGACCGGGCGCAACAACGATGCCTGGACCATCGACCCCGGCGAACGCCGGGTGCTGGCCGACATCTCGGGCCCCGGCACCATCACGCACATCTGGATGACCCAGCCGAATCACTACCGTGAATGCCTCATCGAAATCACCTGGGACAACGCTGACGCGCCCAGCATCCTCTGCCCGCTTGGCGATTTCTTCGGCCTCGGCCACGGCATCGTCAATTCCTATCAGTCGCTGCTGTTCTCGGCTTCCACCCGCAGCAACAACCGCTTCAACCAGGGCTGCGCCCTGAACGCGTACGTGCCTATGCCCTTCCGCGAGCGCGCCGTGGTGGCGCTGGTGAACCAGAGCGCCGAGTCGCACCGCCAGTATTTCTACATCGACCACGAACTTGGCGAAGTGGCGCCGGACGCCGGCTACCTGCACGCGGAATTCCGCCGCGAGAATCCAACGCCCGGCTGGGGCCACGAGATTCGCGTGAACACCCCGGAGG
>VXPR01000304.1 GCA_009839405.1 Gammaproteobacteria bacterium | reverse complement strand
TGGGTGGGTTCTTTCCGGCGCAAGCGTCGTTTTCGACGGCGCCTACCTCCTAGTCTCGTTGTTCAGCCGCCGTTCACGGTTGCCAACGTACAATCCTCGCGTCCACGTACGAGAACGCCGGCAGTGCCGATGCCTCAATGCCTCCTTGCGGCTTGCGTGTTGGTTGGCCTCGCTGCCATGGCCACCCAGGACGATGCGCCGGCAGACTATCTCGAGGACGATCTCCGGGCGCGGGTGGAAGCGCTGAAGGCCGACTTCGCGGGCGCGCCGACGAACGCCGCCAATGCCCGCGAGCGGGCGCAAACCCTCTGGGCGTGGATCAACGCCTACTCCCTCACCGGCGACTATGTGCCGGTGAACGCGACCCAAGCCGTGTCGCAAGTGCTCTCCTACGGCGCCAGCGAAGCTCGCATGAGGAACCTCGACCGCTTCATCGCTGAGTTCACCCTGATCGACGACGAGCCCAGCGCCCGCGGCACCCTGGTCGCGGACGCAGGCCCGTTTGAGGCGCGCACCCACGCCACCATTCGCCAGACTTGGACGGTCGGGTCCCGAGCGGTGGAACCCGGTGGCGGAATCGTCGTGGCGCGACAGTTCATGACCGACTTCGGGCGTTTCCAAACCGACGACGCCGGTGCCGACAACCACGTCACCATCGCCTCGTCGAATCCACGAGTCGCCTTTGCCCGTCACGCCGCGCTCATGTCCGGGATGCACGGCGGCTTCCGGGGTGGCATCGACAACCTGATGTTCCGCGTCGTTTCCGGGCGACTCGCACCCGGCGATGCGGTGACGATCACCTATGGCGACACCAGCGGCGGCGGCGCTGGCATCCTGCTTCCCGACTTCAGCAGCGACCGCATGCCGCTGCCCCTTTACGTGGACTTCGACGGCTCGGGCCTGCTCGTGAGCCTGCCGATACAACCCATCGCCATCGGCGGCACGGAGGTCGCCGCACTGCACGGCTTCGTCCCCTCCGTGGTTGCGGTCGGCGAGCCGTTCGACCTGCACATTCGCGCCGAGGACCGCTACTACAACCGTGCCCGCGAGCCCATTCCCGAGTGGTGGGAAATCCGGCTTAACGGCGATCTCTTCGGGTCAATCCACAAGACCGTCAGGCCCTTTACCGATGAGGAGCAGGCAGACCACGACCGCATGTTGCAAGAGTTGGGCTATCCCACATCGGAGCCGGGCGAAGAACGGGTGCCGCTACGCTGGACGACTACCTACATCTTGGATGAGCCATTACCGGCCGACACCGTGGACGGCGTACATTTCGACGGCGAACCCTTCGGCCACCCCACCTTTGTCCACACGGCCCGCGAGGCCGGCGTCCCTCCTGCCAACGAGGACGGTCCAGCCTTCAGCATCGACCAACGCAGAGTTCCAGTCGGCGGCAACCGAATCGTGATCCGCCGCGACGCCTTGGGCGAGCCACCGCCGCGCTGGAAGCACCCCTTCCGCCCCCGCGACCCCGGCGCCATCCGCGTCGTTTCCGGCATCACCCTGGACCAACCCGGCGTGTATCGCTTTTCCTTCCGTTCCGCCGACGGTGCCATCAGTGGCGTCGCCAATCCCATCCTCGTGCAGGAAGCGCCCGAGCGGCGCATCTACTGGGGCGACACCCACGGCCACTCCGGCTTCGCCGAAGGCGTCGGCACGGCGCAGCGGTTCATGGAATGGGCGCGGGAAGATGCCCGGCTCGACTACGTCACCCACTCCGAACACGACATCTGGATGGACGACCACGAGTGGAATGTGCTCAACAAAATCGTCCAGGACGCCACCCGCGACGGCCACTTCATCGCCTTCGTCGGTTACGAATGGACCATCCGGAACCTCCAAGGCGGCCATCACAACGTCCTGTTTCGACGCCCTTTCCAAGGCCCGCGCATCCCAGCCCAGGAATACGGCACTCTCTCCCGGCTTTACCAAGGCCTGCGCAATCACCACGACCCCCGCGACGTGGTGGTGATCCCGCACGCCCACCAGTCCGGCGACTACCGCCAGAACGACCCCGAACTCGAGCCGCTGGTGGAGATCATGTCGCAGCACGGCAACTTCGAGTGGTTCGGCCGCATGTATCTGAACCACGGCCACCAAGTGGGCTTCATCGCCGCCAGCGACAACCACCTCAGTCAGCCCGGTTACAGCGCGCCCAAGGGAGGTTCGCTGTCCCAGCGCGGCGGCCTCGGCGCGCTGCTCGCCACCGAGCGCACCACCGACGCCCTGTTCGACGCGATGAAGAACCTCGACACCTACGCCACCACTGGCGAGCGCATCATTCTGGACGTTACCGTGAACGGCACCGGCATGGGCCAGCGGGCTGAGTTCGCCGAGCATCGCGTGGTGCGCGGCCGGGTCATCGGCACCGCCCCCATCGACAGCATCGTGCTGGTGAAGAACGACCGCGAATTCGACCGCCGCGAGTTTCCGCCGGAGCCTGGCCCGCCCAAGGACGGCCAATACCAGCTCGTCTTCCACTCGGACTCGACTCCAATCCACCCCGGCGACAACCCCCGCGGCTGGCGCGGCTGGCGCGGCGAACTCAACGTGGAAGGCGCAACCATCGCTGGCGCCACCGGCCAGGACCTCCACAACGCCAACATCCAGAACGTGGAACTCGTGGACCCCACCACCCTTCGCTTCGCCACCCACACCCGCGGGGGGCCAAGCTCGCTGTTGCTCACTCTTGCCGACGTAAAGCGAATCGGGCAGGTAACCCTGACGCTCGACGAGGCCACAGAGTTCGGCGGCGGCCCGCCGATCCTCCGCCGCCACCAAACAACCCCGCCAGGCACCGTCGTGCTCTCCCTCCGCGACGCCAGCCGCGGCCACGCCACAGCCGAGATTCCCTTCGGCGAATACACCGACCGAATTAGGCTCCGGCGCGCCCGCACCGAAGGCGCAATGGACGTGGCGTTCGAGTTCACCGACCGAGGCACCCGCCACGGCGACTGGTACTTCATCCGCGTCACCCAAGCCAACGACGCCACGGCCTGGTCCAGCCCCATCTGGGTAGGCGGCTTCCCAAAACGCTAAAAACCGGAAACCCAACAGGCGCCAGTGCCCCGTAGGGGCGGGGCCTGTCCCCGCCCGTCTTGAACGCACCGACGGACTCGGCACGGGCCTCGTAGGGGCGACCCTTGTGGTCGCCCGTCTTGAACGCACCGAGGAGTTCGTCGAAGCACAGCAGTTCGCGCAAGCGAACTGCCAACGCGC
>VXPR01000036.1:1021-3222 GCA_009839405.1 Gammaproteobacteria bacterium | reverse complement strand
TGCCACTGCAACCAGCCGTTCTGGTGCTGGTGCCACTCATGCCTTCCCCTTTCGACCTTGAAGCGACGGCGCGTTTCCTGGCCGAGTTGCGCGCGAGCCGGTCGGTGCGCCGGCGGCGCGTTGCGATCGCCGTCATCGTCATGCGCCTGTCCGAGTGCGAGGAAACGGTGGCGCGATTTGCAGACTCCGTACGCAAGCTCGCAGTTCCCTGCGCGGCGGTGTTCCGCGACCATCCGGTGTACAACGCCGCCGCGGCGAAAGGTCTCGGCATCTCCGAGGTCGCAGGCAACGAAGACGAACGTGTCGAAGCCGCAGCTTGGGAACGCTTGGTGGACGATTGGGTAATGGTGACCAGCGAACCGCCGGTCAAGGCGTCAACCAACGGAACGTCAAACGGCCACGCTCCCGCGCGGCCCCAGGCGCGCAAACTCGAACTTGAGCCGATGTCAGGCCTCGCCCGACTGTCCTAGCGGCTGAGGCCAGATCCCAAGCGTCGCGAGGGGTTTGACGGCGAACGTCTCTTTGGGGGAACGCCGCCCATCCATGCCCGCAACCGTGTCTCGGTTGGCAGAATAGGACCATGCTGCAAATCAATCGGGTGGTCCTCAAGCGTGGGGATCGCGCTCTGTTCGACGAACTCGACGTCACGGTGCATCCCGGCCACAAAGCGGGTGTCGTGGGGCGCAATGGTGTCGGCAAGAGCACCATGTTCGACCTCATTCGCGGCCGCCTGCTGCCGGAGGAGGGTGATGTCCTCTTCCCCCGAGCCTGGCGCGTCGCTTGGCTCGAGCAGGGGGCTGCTCCCTCGCCCCGCACCGCGCTCGATTACGTGCTCGATGGCGACCGCGTGCTGCGCAAGGCGGAGAGGGCCATCGCCACCGCCGAAAAGCACGACGACCACGAGGCAATTGCCCACGCCTGGAGCGACTACGGCGATGCCGGCGGACACGATGCCGAGGCCCGCGCCGGCAAGATCCTGCATGGCCTCGGTTTCGCAAGCGCTGACTTCGGGCGTCGCCACGAAGAGTTCTCCGGCGGCTGGCGCATTCGCCTGCAACTGGCGCGCGCCTTGATGACGCCGTCGGATCTGCTGCTTCTCGACGAACCCACCAATCACCTGGACCTCGAAGCCACGCTTTGGCTCGAGGCTTGGCTACGGCGCTATCAAGGAACCCTGCTCACCATCGCCCACGACCGTGAGTTCCTTGATCGCACCGTCTCCGAGATTGTCCACATCGACGCCGGCAAGGCCGCAACCTACGTCGGCAACTACGCCTCCTTCGAGCGCCAGCGGGCCGAAGCGCTGGCGCGGCAGCAGGCGCTGCACGAAAGGCAGCAACAGGAAATCGAACGCATCCACCGCTTCGTGCGCCGCTTCCGCGCCAAGGAAAGCAAGGCACGGCAAGTGCAAAGTCGCCTCAAGGCGCTCGACCGGATGGACCAGGTGGCTGCAGTGCATGCCGAGTCCGGCTATCGGTTCTCGTTCACGAGCCCGCGCAAGACCTCTTATCCCACCATATCCCTCGACAACGTGGCACTCGGCTACGACGACGTGCCGGTGCTCGAGGACGTCACCTTGCGGGTGTCGCCGGACGACCGAATTGGCGTCCTCGGCGAAAACGGCGCCGGCAAGACCACGCTGTTGCGTTGCCTCGCGCGGGAGATGGCACCGATGGACGGCACCGCGACGCGGGGGCGGCATGACTCCGTGGCCTATTTCGCCCAGCATCAGCTCGAATCGCTGGACCTCGCGAGGAGCCCCCTCGATCACTTGCTCGAAACCATGTCACAGCAGGGGGCACGGGATTACCTCGGCGGCTGGGGTTTCGTCGGCGACGACGTGGCGCGCCCGGCGCGGACATTCTCCGGCGGTGAAAAGGCGCGCCTCGTGTTGGCGCTGATTGCGCGCACGGAACCTGCCGTGCTGGTGCTCGACGAGCCCACCAACCACCTCGATCTCGACATGCGCCAGGCCCTCGCGGTGGCGCTGCAGGAATACGCAGGAGCCTTGCTCTTGGTGTCCCACGATCGCCACATGCTGCGCCAGTGCGTGGACCAGTTCTGGCTGGTGCGAGATGGCAGGGTGACGAGGTTCGGCGACGACCTTGCCGCCTACGAGGCACTGAGTCAGCGCAAGCGTTCCGACAACGGCGACGAGAACGCGGGCAAGGGCGAGCAGCGTGGCCGCAAGGGCCGACCTC
>VXPR01000036.1:0-1011 GCA_009839405.1 Gammaproteobacteria bacterium | reverse complement strand
CCTCAAGTCGCTTGAACGCCGGGAACGACAACTCAGCGGCGAGATCGAGCGTGCCACCCGACAGTTGGCGGAGGTCGAGCGAAAGCTGGCGGACCCGGCGATCTACCGCCGCGATCCGTCTCTCATCGAGGAACTGGCGCGGGAGCGGGGACGCACCCGGCGGAGCCTAGAACGGGCCGAGGAATCATGGCTGGCGGTGCAGGAGGAGCTTGAAGCAACCGGCAGCGTGGCCGGGGCCGCAAACGCAGGTGTCAGACCAGCAGGATGAACGGCTCGATGAATCGCGCCACGGCCATGACGGTCTGGAACACCGGCAGGCCGACGAACTGCAGCAGGATCAGGCCCAACAGTGCAAGGGCGCCATAGCGGGCGTTGAACTGCACGTACTTCCGCGCCAGTTGCCTCGGCAGGAAGTAGGGCAGGATGTAGTGCCCGTCCAAGGGGCCGAGTGGAATCAGGTTGAACACCATCAGCACGAGATTGATGCCCACCAGATAGGCGACGAACACCTGCACGCCGTCGGTGCCCACCGCGCCAAAGCCGAGCTTGACGAGCAGGACAAAGACGTTCAGCACCGCCGCCGCCACGACGAGGTTCATGAAGGGCCCGGCCGCCGCCACCCACAAGTCCGCAAAGCGTGACGTGAAGTTGCGCGGGTCCGTCGGCACCGGCTTGGCATAGCCGATGCCAATGGCTACCACCATGAACAGCCCCACCGGATCGATGTGCGCGATCGGGTTCACCGTCAGCCGCCCGGCCCGCTCCGCCGTGTCGTCACCAAAGCGCTTGGCCACGAAGGCATGGCCAAACTCGTGAAACGACAGCGAGATCACCAGCGCAATCACGATGAGCGCAAACAGCGCAAACTCGCCTTGGAAGAGCAGCGGGAGCATTGCCGGCGTGCATCCTTGGATCGGAACGTCGATTGTATGCGCCCCGGAGACGGAATCCGACCAAGCGACTCATCCGGCCAGCCCCCCCCTCCGAGAAAAGGCGAGGACCCTTTGAGTC
>VXPR01000277.1:766-3229 GCA_009839405.1 Gammaproteobacteria bacterium | reverse complement strand
GTATTCTAGCGGTGCTGCGCCGCAGCTAGGAGCAACAAGCCCGCATCAGGAGGGTGTGACGTTCGCCATGACGGCATTCAGGCCGATCCTGACCAGCGACCAGGCACGGCGCCTCCTCGAGGCTCTCGAGGCGGGGGCCTCTAAGGCGGTGGTCAGCTTGGATCTCGGCCGCTCCGAAACCGAGGTTGGGCTCTGCGCGGGTGGTGTTTGCATCGACGGCGCCGCGGTGATGGAACGGACCTTGCTTGGTGTCGCTCGTGAGACCAGCAAGTGCTTCGAGATCGCGAACGGCGTGGCGAGCCCCGTGGTGGTGTTTTCCGACGAGACGGGCTGGCCGCGATCACTCGTGCCGACCGGTGACGCGCCAACCACGCTGGTGGCGGGCTTCGCCATGCATCGGATCGTGGACACCACGCCGCTCGCCGACACGCGGGCGAAGATCCGCGCGCTCGGCAGGCCGCGGGGGCGGGCGCTGGATACGGCCACCGGGCTGGGCTACACGGCGATCGAACTCGCCCGGACGTGCACCGAGGTGGTCACCGTGGAACGGGATCCTGGGGCCATCGCCCTGGCCCGCCGGAATCCGTGGTCCGTCGAGCTCTTCGAGTCGCCGAACATCGAGCTCATCGTTGGTGATGCGACCGAGGTGGTGCAAACGTTCGCTGCGGGGGAGTTCGCCGTCGTGCTGCATGACCCGCCGGCCGTGCCGCTCGGCGGCGAGCTCTACGCCGGGGCGTTCTATACCGAGTTGAAGCGGATACTGAGGCCCGGCGGACGACTCTTCCACTACGTCGGCGATCCGCAAAGCGGCGCTGGCGGCCGCGCGGTACGCGGGGTGACCCGACGTCTTGCTGCTGCCGGCTTTGTCGATGTGCGGATTGACCCACGCGCCTTCGGGGTGACCGCGCGTGCCGGCAGAGGGCGCGGGCGCTACTCGAGGGCGCCGAGGCGTGCGCCGTCGAAGAAGATGCGCGGATAACCGTTCGCGGCGCTCATGATTGCAAGCGGCGTGCCCTTGCCGCGATTGAGCTGCACCGTTTCGAGTACGAGCCGACCAGCGCCACAGGCGACAGACCAGCCCGCCTCGTCGCGCGCGAGCGTGCCGGGGGCGCCCGGGGCGTCGTGCTGGACGGGACGCGCGGCGAGAATGCGAATGCGCGTGCCGTCGTCAGTGGTCGTGTAGGCGGCCATGCGACCGCTCAAGGCCCGCACCTGTCGGTCCAAGGCGGCGGCGTCCCGGGTCCAGCGGACGACGGCGTCGGCGGCGGACAGCTTGTCGGCGTAGGTGGCCTGGGCATCGTCCTGTGGACGCGGGGTATCGGTTCCCAGCCGGCCCAGGGTGTCGAGCATGGCTTCCGCACCGAGGTGCGCCAACGCGTCCGTCACCGCTGCCCCTGTGCTCCGGTCATCGAGCGGCAGATGCCGGTGGCAATAGACCGGCCCGGTGTCCAAGCCCGCGTCCACCTGCATGATCGTGACGCCGGTTTCGCGGTCGCCGGCCATGATGGCCCGTTCCACGGGCGCTGCGCCGCGCCAACGCGGCAGCAGCGAGGCGTGCACGTTCAGGCAGCCGTGACGCGGCGCGGCGAGCACGGCGTGGGGCAGGATCAGCCCGTAGGCCGCGACCACAACAGCGTCGAACGTGGCGAATGCTCTCGCTTCCGGCTCGAGCTTGGTGGGCGTATGCACATCGATGCCGCGCGCATGGGCCAGGCGCCGCACCGGGCTCGGCGACAGCTTGCGGCCGCGTCCGGCGCGCCGGTCTGGCTGCGTGTACACGGTGGCGAGGTCGTGGTCCGACGCGAGCAGGCGTTCGAGAATCGTCGCCGCGAAGGGCGCCGTACCCGCGAAGGCGAGTCGCACTAGTTTTCTCGACCGCGGTTCATCTGCACTGGTGAGCAGAGTCTCTGGCCGTCGGACCTTGGTGGGTTCTGGATGGGGCGTAGCCCCGCTGGATTTCTCGACCGCGTTTCATCGTGGAGCTGGGTCAGGTTTTCCGTGGCCGCCGGGCGTTGGTGCCGCTGGCTGGGACGGAGCCCCGCTAGGCCTCCTTAGCGTTGTCCGTTGGATCGCGCCGCGCCCTGTTTCTTGAGCCTGCTCTTGATGCGCTGCCGCTTGAGTCGCGACAGATAGTCCACGAATAGCTTGCCGTCGAGGTGGTCGCGTTCATGCTGGATGCACACCGAGAGCAATCCTTCGGCCTCGAGTTCGAATGGCTCGCCGTCGCGGCCCAGCGCCGCCACGCGGATGCTCTCGGCACGCTTCACGGGCTCGAAGAACCCGGGGACGGAGAGGCAGCCCTCTTCGCGCTCCTGCAGCCCGTCGGTTCTTTCGATGACGGGGTTGACGAAGACGTGGGGCTCGTTGCGCGCCTCGGACGTGTCGACAACGATGACCCGCTTGTGGACGTTCACCTGGGTCGCGGACAAGCCGATCCCGGGCGCTGCGTACATGGTCTCGAGC
>VXPR01000277.1:0-756 GCA_009839405.1 Gammaproteobacteria bacterium | reverse complement strand
GTTGTCGGACGGGCGCATCGACCTTTGCGACCGATTCCGCGCGCGTACGCAGCCTAGGGTCGGGATAATGGAGGATGGGCAGTCTGGCCATGCTTCGTTTCGGGGAGCTATTGCGCGTCGAGGTTTGCGAATGGTGGCACAACTGGCCCGGCGGTGCCGCTGCAAGGGGTCGGTCGCTCGGTCGCGGAGGCGAATCGAATCCCGCCGGGTCGATTTCCTACAGAACGACGCGACTTTAGCCAGCATCGCGCCGGGAACGCGTGCTCTACGATGCGCAGATGGCCAGGAATCACCCCGTGCTGCCGCGCTCGGCATTGCCGTTGCCGCTGCGTGAAATCCCCGACCCGCCAAAGCGGTTGTATTGCGCTGGCCATGCGGCCGCTTTGGACACGCCGGCCGTGGCGGTGGTCGGCAGCCGGCGCTGCACACGCCAAGGTCGCGACACCGCCTTTGCCTTGTCGCGCGACTTGGCGGGACAAGGTTTGACCATCGTCAGCGGGCTCGCCTACGGCATCGACGCTGCGGCCCATCGCGGCGCGCTGGCAAGTGCCGGGGCGCCCACCGTGGCCGTGCTCGGCAGCGGGCTCGACCGGATATACCCGCAGTCGCATGAACGGCTCGCGGCAGAGATCGTCGATCATGGGGGCGCGCTGGTTTCGGAGTACGAACCCGCCACGGGACCGCGCAGGCATCACTTCCCGGCACGCAACCGGATCGTCAGCGGACTGTGCCTTGGCGTTGTCATCGTCGAGGCCT
>VXPR01000420.1 GCA_009839405.1 Gammaproteobacteria bacterium | reverse complement strand
CACGGCCCCCAACCCCCGGCGGCTATGGCGGCCGTCTTCCCGGCGAGGGGGGCCGGGCCGTCGGGGGCCGCCGCGACGCCGCGCGCGGCGGCCACCGTGACCGCGACGCGCGCGCGGCCACGGCTGGCCGGCATGGGCGCGGGCCTCGGCCGCTCCGGTGATGGCCTCGATCATCTGCGCGGCTTGCTCGCCAGTGAGCTCGCCGGCTTCCACAAGTTTGAGGATGCGGTTGATTTCCTCGCGCATGTTGCTTGTCTCCCGACTCGTACGGATGACTACAACATACGCTCGTTTTCTATTTTTTCAAGTTTTTCGCGATCCATTTCTTAATTTTCTTGAAATTCATGGCGAACCTTCCCCCGACACGATAGGTGGGCGGCATGCCTGGCCCTCCAGCTCGTTCCTCGTTGGCGGTGGGCGAACCAGGCTGCGGCCATCCTGCAACGCTTGCCTTTAGCCCTCGTCCTCGAGCAACGCGAGGAAGCTCGCGAGGTTCTGGTAGTCGGTCGAGCCTGTGGTCAGTTGCGCGCCGCCGCCGTGGCTGGCACCGCCCGTTGCCTTGGTGAGCACGTAGGCCGCGTCTTCATGGTGATCGATGAAGTCACGGAAGGCGCTTACGTTTTTGTCGATGTGGTCCGCATCCGTCGCCGGCACGAAGACGAGATGGGCTCCACCGTTCGGCGCAACGCCACCCTGCACATGGCAGTTGATGCATCTTCCCTGAACGATGGGCGTCGAGACCGACTCACGGAAAAAGGTGGTCACCGCCGACTCGGTGGGTTCCTCCGCTTCGTGGTGGTCGTCTTCTGCGTGGTGGTCGTCGTCCACATCCTCGAACTCCCCCATTTCCGCCACCGGGAAGTAGGTGCCCACCGCGTCCGCCGTCACGTGCATGTAGAAGACGCCCGGCTCCACCGAATGGACGATGCTGAAATTGCCCCGGTCGCCGCCGCCGTCGGCGGATTCGATGACTTCATCCGTGCTGTCGCGCAGTTCGCCCATGGTGTTGGTGGGCCCTTCCGTCCACACCCGCAACTGCCCCTCATGCTCCACTTCCACCCGGAACACGTCGCGGTCCGTGGCCGGCGCAATGCGAGCGGTGGCCCTGACGCCGAGCGGCAACACGGAGGAGTTGCCGGAGGTGTCCCCGTGGTCGTCCTCGCGGACGATGTAGGCGGTGATCTTGTGTGTGCCGGTGTCGCCGACGTCGCTCGACACACGCACGTAGTACACGCCGCCGTCCAAGGTCTCCCGAAAGCCGAAGTTGAAGCTCGGCCCGCTGTCGTCGTCCTCGCCGATGACATCGCCCTCGCTGTCGAGCAACTCCGCCACGGTGTCAAGGCGGCCGCTGCCGCGCACCTCGATGTCCGCCCGGCCTTGCAGGTCGAAGCGGAACACGTCGATGTCGCCTGCATCAAGCTCTGCGTCCATGGTGACGCCATAGGTGAGCCGCGTAGACGACAGGTACGTATCGCCGTGGTCGTCCCCGTGGTTGTCTTCACCATCGCCGGCAGCCGTTCCAGCAACCATCCCGACGGCAGCAAACGCTGCCGGCAGAAGCGATTTCATACCGAGCATTCCCAACTCCCCTGCCCCAAAAAGACGCAACTCGCAGAATAACGCCAACCACGGTTGCCATGTGCCGCGCATGCCCTGCCAAGCGGGCCAACGCCCGCGCTTCGCTGCTACGATCCACACCGAGAGCAACTCATGGAGCACACAAGTGAACGTACCCGTCAAACACGGCTTGATTCTCGGCGTGGTCGCCGCCCTCATCAGCTTCGTCACCGCAGCGATGGGTGCGCAGATGGGCATGATGGCCGCGGTGTTTCCGCTCGTCGCAACGGTGGTCACCATCGTCATCGTCTTCCTTGCCTTGCGCGAAACCGCTGCCGAGGCGTCATGGACAGGTCAACTCCTGAACAGCGCCATCTTGGGCGCCGTGGCCGCGGTGATTGTGTTCGTGCTGAGCTGGCTGACCCTCGGCGTGGTGTTCCCGAACTACCTCGCCGAAATGGCAGCCGCAACGGAACACGCGCTCGCAAGCGCGGGCCTCGCACCGGAGATGATCGAGGCGCAAGTGCAAAGCTTGGAAGAGGCGACTGCCGTCGGCCAGTCCTTCGCAGGCGCAGTCGGCACGATCGTCACTTGCCTCGTCGCCGGCGCCATCATCGGGATATTCAAGCGGGCATCCAAGGAGCAATGACCCTTTTTTGGGGCACGGCATAGCTCGCGCCCCATGGGGCAAGGTGGATCGGGTCGCCCCATCAGTCCGCCGGATTTCGCCGTTTCGGCGAAGTTCGACGGAGTGATGGGACGGCTTGGGCTGGGACAAGAAGCGTTGTCCGAAGGCAACGGTTCTTGTGGCGCTATGCGACTTCGAGCAGGCCCTCTCGCACCACGAAATCGACGATGCGGCCCAAGCCGTTGCCCAACTTGAGGTTGGTAAACACCCAAGGCGCATCGCCTCGTTGTCGGCGCGTATCGGCCTCCATCCGGCTGAGGTCCGCGCCCACGTGGGGGGCGAGGTCGGTCTTGTTGATTACCAGAAGGTCGGAGCGGGTGATGCCGGGGCCGCCCTTGCGGGGGACCTTCTCGCCGCCAGCAACGTCGATGACGTAGATAGCGAGGTCCACGAGTTCCGGGCTGAAGGTCGCTGCCAGGTTGTCGCCGCCGCTTTCGATGACCACGAGGTCAAGCTCCGGGAACCTCTCCACGAGATTTTCGATGGCGGCAATGTTCATGGAGGGGTCCTCGCGGATCGCCGTGTGCGGGCAGCCGCCGGTTTCGACGCCAATGATGCGCTCTTCCGGCAGCGCCTGGGAGCGGAGCAGGATGTCGGCATCCTCTTGCGTGTAGATGTCGTTGGTGACCACTGCCATCTCGTAGCGCCCGGCCAAGCTGCGGCAGAGCGCCTCAACCAGCGTCGTCTTGCCGGCGCCCACAGGCCCGGCGATACCGAGCCGCAGAGCCTCTTTCATGCGCATCTCCCTTCGGTTCGCTTCCGCCACAAGAACCGTTGCCTTCGGACAACGCTTCTCGCCCCAACCCAAGCCGCCCCTGTCACCACGTCGGCGTTCGCCCGGCTTACGCCGTCCGCAAGTCCGACAGGCTGTCAGCGCCACAAGAACCGTTGCCTGCGGACAACGCTTCTTGCCCCAACCCAAGCCGCCTTGTCACCACGTCGGCGTTCGCCCGGCTTACGCCGTCCGCAAGTCCGACAGGCTGT
>VXPR01000303.1 GCA_009839405.1 Gammaproteobacteria bacterium | reverse complement strand
GCCCCTGGGAAAAGGCCAGCAGTTCGCGCAGCGAACTGCCAACGCGCCCGAAGGGCGCGCATGCTCGTACAATCCGCGCAACACCCACCATCCGCCACTCATCAGGCCATCGCATGATTCGAATCGGAACGCTCGGCGCTGCCGCCATCTCTCCCAACGCGCTCACCAAGCCTGCCGCCAACAACGACGAGGTGCAGGTCAACGTGGTCGCGGCGCGAGACCGCCCGCGGGCGGAGGAGTTTGCCGAGGCTTGGGGCATCGGCGAGGTGGTGGACAGCTACGACGAGGTGGTGACGCACCCGGATGTCGATGCGATCTACAACCCGCTGCCCATCAGCCACCATCGCGAGTACACCATCAAGGCGCTCCGGGCCGGCAAGCATGTCCTTTGCGAGAAGTCGTTCGCATGCAACGAGGCCGAGGCACGGGAGATGGCGGACGTGGCGCAGGAGACGGGCCTCGTCCTGATCGAGGCGTTCCACTATCGCTACCACCCCGTGTTCCAGCGGGCGTTGGAGCTCTACCACGACGGTGCCATCGGCGAACTCGTCGAGCTTGAAGGCGCCTTCAACATCGGCTCGCCTCGCCCGGGCGACATTCGCATGATCTACGCCACGGGGGGCGGGGCGACGATGGACATGGGCTGCTATCCGCTCTCTTGGGTGCGGCATTTCACTGGCGAGGAACCGGAAGTGGTGTCGGCCAAGGTCGAGGAAGGGCCGCCGGACGTGGACATCCTGCTGCAACCGGAACTCCTGTTCCCTAGCGGCGCCCGGGGACGCACCTCCGGCATCATGAAGGCGGGGCAACCCTTCGAGGCCTACCTCAACGTCACCGGCACCCGCGGCAAGCTAAACGTGCGCAATCCGCTGGTGCCGCACATGGGGCACAACATCGAGCTTGTCACGGATTCCGGCACCAAGAACGAGGAACTCACGCTGCGCCCCACCTACGAGTTCCAGCTCGACGCCTTCGTGGACGCGGTAAAGAACGGCACCAAGCTCGAGACCGACGCCGAGGATGCCATCAAGCAAATGCGCCTGATCGACAACTGCTATCGCGCCGCCGGCATGAAGCTGCGCGGAATGAGGCCGTAGGGGCGACCCTTGTGGTCGCCCGCCTTGGCGCAAAAGAAATGCCTCGGTTTGGCCGGCACGGGCGACCACAAGGGTCGCCCCTACGAAGAACGTCGTAAGCCATGATCGCCGCGTTCGATCACGTCGCAGTACCCATCGCCAACGTCGAGGACATGCTGGCGTTCTATGGGGCCCTTGGCTTCGGCGTGCGCCGCGGCGGGCGACTCCATTCGATCCACTTCGGCGACAACCGCATCAACTTCCACGCGCCGGAGCTCTGGAACGACGAGCGGTTCACTTTGCGCGGCCCATCGGCTCGTCCCGGCTGCGGCGACTTCTGCTTCGTCTGGCAGGGAACGGTGGAGAGCATCGTCACGCGCCTGCGGGACCTCAAGATCGAGATCATCGAAGGGCCGGCGCCCCGCGAAGGCGGTCGCAGTGGCGGCAAAGTGACGGGAACGAGCGTCTACGTACGCGATCCCGACGGCAACTTGCTCGAGTTCATGGCCTATGGTGGGCGCTACCCATGAGCGCGGCAAACCCGACCGCAGCCCGTAACGCCGACCTCGTGGTCTCGGCAGAGCACATGCTGCCGATCGCTCCGCACAACGTCGTCCTCCACGATGCCGCAATCGCTGTCGCAGGCGACACCATCATCGACATGGGCGAGCGCAGTGGAGTCCTGGCCCGACACCCGGGCGCAACCCACCGGAACCTGCCCCACCACGTGCTCCTGCCGGGCCTCGTCAACGCCCACGGTCATCTCGCCATGACCCTGCTGCGCGGCCTGGGCGAAGGCCAATCCCTGGAGGCGTGGCTTCAGGAAACCATCTGGCCCTTGGAGGGCCGCTGGGTGGACGAGGACTTCGTTGCCGACGGCACCCTCTTGGCGATGGCGGAAATGCTGGCAAGCGGCACCACCACCGGCAGCGACATGTACTACTTCCCGGAAACGGTGGCGGAACTCGCCCAAGTCGGCTGCCGAATGCAGGTGACCTTCCCCATCATCAACCACCCCAACGCCTGGTCGCAGAACCTGGACGAGTGTTTCGAGCGAGGGTTGAAACTGCGCGACGAACGCCGCTCCGATCCGCTCGTGAACGTGTGCTTCGGCCCGCATTCGACAGGTACCGCTGGTGAAGCAGCACTCCGAAGAATCGCCATGCTCGCCGACGAACTCGACGCCGCCGTACACATTCACCTGCACGAGACCAAGGGCGAGGTTGCCGAAGCGCGGCGCAGCCTCGGACAGAGCCCCATCGAGACGCTCGAAGAAGCAGGGCTTCTCACGGAGAATCTGCAAGCCGTCCACATGACTGCAGTTTCCGACTTGGAGATCGCCATGATCGCCGAATGCGGCGCCAGCGTGGTTCATTGCCCCATGTCCAACACCAAGCTAGCGAGCGGCATCTGCCCGGTGCCCTCGTTCCGGGAAGCCGGCGTCAACGTGGCACTCGGGACCGACGGCGCAGCCTCCAACAACGGCCTGGACCTGTTTCTCGAAGCGCGCATGGCGACCTTGCTGGCCAAGCTCGGCAGCGGCGACCCGGCGGCACTGCCAGCCGCCGAAGCGTTGGAAATGGCGACGTTGGGCGGCGCCCGTGCTCTTGGCATGGCCGATCGCATAGGCTCGCTCGAAGTCGGAAAGCAGGCAGATTTCATCGCCGTGGACGTGGACCATCCCGCCATGGAGCCGCTGCACGACGTGCCGGCGCAGCTCGTCCACACTGCCGCCGGAACCCGCGTAAGCCACACTTACGTTGCCGGCGAGTGCCGCTACGAGAACGGCAGCCTTGCAACCATTGATGTCGACGACCTGCGACACCGCGCCGCGATTTGGCAGCGGCGGATGCGCCACGATGCGTAAGGACCCACCGTGATCAACGTCGACCAAGAGGAAATCGCCCGCTTCGAGGCCCTCGCCCACCGCTGGTGGGACACCGACGGCGAGTTCCGCGCCCTGCACGACATCCAGGGCCCGCGCGTCGACTACCTCAAGTCGCGCTGCCAGGTCGCTGGGCGGAAGGTGCTGGACGTGGGCTGCGGCGGCGGGGGGGGGGGGGGCGGGCGGGGGGGGGGGTGTGGGGGGGGGGGCCGGGGCCGGGGGCCCCCCCGCCCGCGCGCAGCCGCGGGGCGGCGGGGGGCGCGGCGGGGGGGGGG
>VXPR01000062.1:1279-3238 GCA_009839405.1 Gammaproteobacteria bacterium | reverse complement strand
AATGTGCGGCATAGCAATAAACTTATAATTGGCTTGGCTTATCTTGTCAGCTTCTTATAAGTTGGTCCGTTTATATCAGAACTTTTAAATGAACTCCGGGGCGAACACGGCCACGACCGAGGTCTGAACGCCGACCGTCACAAACTGGGCGACGAACGCCGCCGCTACAACGACCCAGCCATAAAACACCGGTCGGCCGAAGATGGTCATCAGCTGGCGCGCTTCGCGGGCGTGACGTGGCAGGAGCGGCGGTTAGGGCGTCGGAACTTCGAGGCCGAGCGCGGCGAACATCTGCTCCATGCCCTCGCCGAAGCTGCCATCGCGCGGACGTCCCAGCGTTGCGCCGCCGTCGACCACCAGCGCATGGCCGGTCACGAACGACGCATCGTCGCTCGACAGCCACAGCGCCGCGTGCGCGATGTCGGCCGGCTGACCCGAGCGCTTGATCGGCTGGAACTGGCCCATGATCTGCCCGACCGCTTCGACCGTCTTGTCCGCTTCCTCCGCCGAGAGCCCGAGCGACTTGGCGAAGATCGGCGTCGCGATCCCACCCGGGCAGATGCAGTTGACGCGAATGCCGAACTCGCCCAGGTCGTACGCGGCGACCTTGGTCAGATGCATCACCGCCGCCTTGGCGACGCTGTAGACGGCAGGTCCATTGCCCGCGCCTACGCCTGCGATCGATGCGGTCGACACGATTGAACCGCCGTCGCCCTGCGCCTGCATCGCCCGCGCGGCGTGCTTGATCCCGAAGAACACGCCCTTGAGCAGCCCGTCCATTGTCTGGTCGTACTCGTCCTCTTCAACCTCCGTCAGGCCGCCCAGTGCGCCCGCGTAGCCGGCGTTATTGAAGATGGCGTCGATCCGACCGAAGCGGTCCACGGCGTGCGCAACGGCGCCCTGCACGTCGGACTCGACCGAGACGTCGGCGTGGACGTAGCTCGTGTCGCCGCCGATCGACTCGACCAGCGCCTGCCCGCGCTCGTCCTGGATGTCGGACACGACCACGCGACCGCCTTCTTCGGCAAACAGCCGCACCGAGCCCTCGCCGATGCCACTCGCGCCGCCCGTGATCACCGCTACTTTGCCGTCGATTCGTCCTGCCATGACTCGTCCTCCGGGAGTGAGATTCATTCGCTTGTCCGTAGGATACGCAGGGGTCGAAATTCGGCGACTCTCTAGACTGCGCAGGCCACAGAACGACGGAGCAGGAGCACCATCATGGTCGACCGACTCAAGGACAAAGTTGCGCTGATCACCGGCGGCGCACGAGGACAGGGCGCCGCCGAAGCCGAGTTGTTCGCAGCTGAGGGTGCTCAGGTCGTCATCGCCGACGTGCTCGACACGGAGGGCGCGGAAACGGCCGCCAGGATCGGCGACGCAGCGACCTACCATCACTTGGACGTGACCAACGAGGACGCCTGGCACGCGCTCGTCGCCGAGATCGTCCAGCAGCACGGCAAGCTCGATGCGCTGGTCAACAACGCCGGCATCTACCGCAACGCGCCGATCATCGAAATGACGATGGAGACCTACCGCCAGGTGATCGACATCAACCAGATCGGTGTCTGGCTCGGCATGAAGGCAGTCGGTCCCCAGATGATCGCCCAGGAGTCCGGCTCGGTGGTCAATATCTCCTCGACCGCCGGCTTCCGCGGCGGCGTCGGTTCGATCGCCTATACCGCCAGCAAGTTCGCCGTCCGCGGCATGACCAAGGTCGCCGCTCGAGAGTGGGGCCGCTACAACATCCGCGTCAACAGCATCCACCCCGGTCCAATCGACACGATGATGCTCCACCAGGTCCCCGGCTTCGAAGCCGACAGCGAGCGCTTCCTCAGAAACACTCCGCTCCGTAGAGCCGCCGACCCCTCCGAAGTCGCCTACCTCGCCCTCTACCTGGCAAGTGACGAATCCAGCTTCAGCACCGGCGCCGAATTCATCGTCGACGGCGGCGGCCTC
>VXPR01000062.1:0-1269 GCA_009839405.1 Gammaproteobacteria bacterium | reverse complement strand
CGCGTTGACCGTGAACGACGGGTCGGGCGACATGTCGGGATCGTTGCCCTCGCCGCGCTCCGTCGCGACCGGCACATATGCCGTCGGCATGCCGGCGCGGGCGGCTGCCTGCAAATCGCCCTTGTGCGCGGCGCACATCATCACCTCGGAGATGTCCAGGCCCAGGTACTTCGCTGAGGCGTGATACGCCTCGGGCTCGGGCTTGTAGTGACCGAGGAACTCACAACTCAGGATGCCGTCCCAACTGATCCCGTTGTGCTTGCTGCAGTCGACCGCGATCGCCCACGACATCACGGTCAACACAGTCACCTTGTAGCGAGAGCGCAGCGCTTCCAGGCACTCCGCCGAGCCCGGCCAACAGTTCATCCGGTGCCAGACCTGGTTCAGATCGTCCCGCTCGCTCGGGTTGAGCTTGAGCTGTGGATACGCCTCCATCACCTCATCCAGCACCCGGCGATGCAGCTGGTCGGCGTTGAGCCAGGGCAGGTCGCCGCGACGTACCAGCTGAAGCCGCTTGAACATCGTGAAGCGCCACATGTTCGTGAACGCGGCTGCGTCTAGTTCGACGCCCTGCGCCTCGGCAATCGCCGAGACTTCACCCTTGATCGTGTGATGCCAGTCGAAGATCGTGCCGCCAATGTCCCAGGCCAGCGCCTTGACGTTGCTCAGATCAGCCATCTCCAGCTCCAGTTCCACTTCATCGATCACTCAGGAGATCGAGGCTAACCGCTCACGAACTCGGGGAAGAATCTCGCGCGCGACGCGCACGGTGTAGCCGTCATCGGCATCATCCGGCGCCGGTGGATTGGGAATCGGATGCAGCACGACGTGCTCAAACTCGATCCCGTCTGATGCTGCTTCGCCCAACACGCCAATCAGCTGCTCAACGACATCATCGGTTGTGCCCCGTAGACTGAAGGCGCCTGCGTGTGCCTCGCTGAGAAAATCGACCGCTCGCCCGGCCTTGAGCAGGTCGGGATCATGATGAAAGTCCGGCCACACGCCCGATTCATGCTTCAGCACTTCCGGATCCGGACCGTCCCAGGTCAGACCCGACGGCTCAAACAGCATCGGCGAGTACTCGTAGTACCCCGCCGCCATCGCCTTCGCCAGGGTCAACGCGTCCTCGCCATCGTCGACCAACACAGTATGGAAGATGATCCCGAGCGGAATCGCCAACGGATCCCGACCGGCAGCTTCCGCCCCCCGCCTGATCTTCGAGACGGTGTCGGCAATCGTCGCCCGATTCGTGCCCACACGCATGAAGAC
>VXPR01000181.1 GCA_009839405.1 Gammaproteobacteria bacterium | reverse complement strand
TACGAGGCCCGTCTGGAGCGCAGCTGTGGATTCGGCGCGGGCCTCGTAGGGGCGGGGCTTGTCCCGGGCTTGTCCCCGCCCGTCTTGAATGCATCGACGAATTCGGCAAGGGACGGGACAAGCCCGTCCCCTACGAGAAATGCGTTGAGACGCGCAGGGCTGCGGCGGTCAGTAGCCGTGCTTGGGTGCTTCGTCCAGCGTGCCGGTTATGCCGGCCGCCACCAACTCATCGTAGGTGCCCTCGTCGATGCCGAGTTCGTCGGCGAGGACCTCGCGGCTGTGCTCGCCGACGCATGGGGCGCCGCGGATGGGTGTTGCGGGGGCGGCGGAGAAGCGCCAGGGGCGGCCAGGGAGCCAGGTGGGACCGGCTTCCGGGTGGTCGATTTGGCTGACGAAGCGAGACTCGGCGAAGTGGGGGTCGGGACGGCTGTAGATTTCGTAGAGGGGCGTGACTCTGGCCGCACAGAGGCCAAGCTGGCCCAGTTCGTGCTCCGCGGCGAAGGCGTCCTGGCCTTGGCTCCACTCGCCGATGACCTCGTCGAGTTCAGACTCGTTGGCTTTGCGAAGCGCCTCGGTTGCGAACTGCGGGGAGCCCAGGCGCGGCTCCCCTGTGTGGGCGACGAACGCACGCCATGCGACCTCGGTTTCGGCGGCGAGCGCCAGCCATTCGCCGTCCTGGGCCGGATAAACGGCGTGCGGCGCGATGCGCGGGTGGTGGTTGCCGCGCGGGCCGGGCTTGCGGCCGGTTGCGTCGTATTCGATCAAGGCATCGCCCACCACGGCGGCGACCGACTCCATCATCGATAGGTCCACCCGCTGCGCCTCGCCGGTGCGGTCCCGATGCGCCAGCGCCGCCATGATGGTGGCGACGAGGAAATAGCCGCCCACCGGGTCTGGGAACAGGCCGCCGGTGTTCATGGCGGGACCGCGCTGGCGCGGAACGCCGTCCGGCGACTCCTCGATGGGCACATCGCCTTCGTAGCCATGCAGCGATGACAATCCCGCCATCGGTTCCGTGGTGGCTCCATTGGCGGGATAGTCGCGGTAAGGGCCTGACTCGCCATAGCCCGAAATCGAAGCCCAGATCATGCCGGGGCGCAGCCGATGCAGCTCATCGAGGCTGATGCCCCACGAGGGCAGCACGCCCGGGCGGAAGTTGTCCGCGACGATGTCGAACTTCGGCAGCAGCTGCCAGAGAATCTCGCGGCCGCGGTCCTTGCGCAGATCCAAGGTGATTTCGCGCTTGTGCAGGTTGACGGAGTTGTAGTGGCCTTGGGTGTTGGCAGCGTGTTGCAACCGGGTTGGATCCTCGACCCCCTTGGGCACGGTGTTGCGAATGCGACGAAATGCATCGGGTCGGTGCAGTGAGGCGATCTGCACCACGTCTGCGCCCAAGAGGGCCAGGAGTTCCGTGCCGAACGTGCCGGACCACGCTTGGCCGAAACTCAGCACGCGCACGCCAGCTAGTGGCCCGTCCGCAAGGCTCGCCGCGTCGACGGGTGCCTTCGCGAGTTCGGGCGGTTGCGCTTCGGCCCAGGCGGGCTTGGCTTGCGGTGCAAGATTGGGCGCAGGTCTTGTGAGTCGCCAAGGCGAGGGCGAGAGCTTGGCGGGGGCGCCGGGCGCGCGCACGGGCTTGCCTTCGAGTTCGGTACTGACGAAGAACTCGCGCGCGTTGAGTTGCTCGTTCCTGGTGATGTCGTCCATGTCCTGCACCACGCCGATGACGCAGCGAAGGTGTGCGAGCTTGTGGAACAGCGGCCAGCGCTCGATCTTGGGCAAGGTGTGAGCCATGCCAACCACGACGTCCTTCATGGGCTGGGAGTGGCGGCCGATGTCGGGAATGAGTTCCGGGCGGCGGCCGAGTTCCGGCAGGTTCATCGCGTCCATGGCTTCGGTCCAGTTGTGGAAGTCGGCGAGGCCGAAGTTCATCTGGCCGTCGGCCAGGTCCCACAACGGACCGGGATCGCCACGCTTGCGTCCGCCACCTGGGCTCCTCTCGCGAGGGGAAGCCCCTCGCGCTCCCCCGCGCTGAGGGCTCCCACTTGTTCCGGCGCCTTGATACACAGCAGCCACGCCCCACGGATGCACGGTTAGCGCGAAGGCTTCGAGTTCGCTCACGTCCACGAGCTCTGTCGCGCCGGCATGGCGTCGCCGCAGTGCCGCGCAGGCGGTGATGAAACCCGCAACGCCGCCGACCACGCCCGATTGGTCGCGAGGCATTTGCAGCGGTGGTTCGCCGGCCACGCCGTTGATGGAGGCCCAGCCGACGCGGGCGCTCATCGTCAGGTTGTTGCCGGGCGTGCCGGTGAGAGGATCGGCGAGGCCGTGCGGCGTGATCGAGAGATGCACCGCGCCTGCGGGGAGTGCAGCCAGGGTTTCGGCACGCTCGGGAGCTGGTGCGTCGCAGGTGGTGACGATCACGTCGGCGCCGGTGATGGCCTGCCGCACCTCGGTCTCGTCTGCACACACCACCGAGCGCTTGTTCCAGTGGAAGTAGGCGTGGGCGACGCTGCGGGCGGTGCCTGGGGTGTCGTCAGCGAAAGGCGGCAAGGAACGAAGTGGGTGCCCCTCCGGTGGCTCCACAAGCAGCACGTCGGCGCCGAAGTCGCCGAAGAGTCTCGCCGCGAAAGCTCCGGACAGCCTAGTTGACAGGTCGGCTATTCGAAGCCCCGCGAGTGGTGCCGGCATGTGGATCCCCTTCTCCCCGTTGCGCCCGCCAATGATGCCGGAACTGGGTGGTACTTTGCTGTTCGGGCGTGGGGCGCGCCTGTAGAGTGGGATTGTCGAGTTCGCGGGTCGCCCGCTTATCATCACCGGCACGGAAAACCGACGGAGGGCCCCGCATGGCCTTTGTGACCTACGAGAAGCGCGGCCACGTCGCGATCATCACGCTCAATCGGCCCGAGCGAATGAATGCCTTGGGGCGGGCCCTGGGCGCGGAACTGCGCGAGGCGGAAGCGGAGTTTGTGGCAGACGATGACGTGTGGATCGGCATTTACACCGGCGCTGGCGAGCGTGCCTTTTGCGCCGGGCGGGATCTCAAGGAAGCCGCTGAAGAGGAGGCGGACGCCAACGCAAGCGATGCACCTGCCGCCAATCCGCCGATTTCGCGCTTCGAGCGGGTCGGTGCCGATCACGGCAAACCCACCATCGCCGCCATCAACGGCGCGGCCTATGGCGGCGGGCTTGAGAAGGCGCTCACCTGCGACATCCGCATCTGTTCCGACAACGCCCGCATGGCCC
>VXPR01000507.1 GCA_009839405.1 Gammaproteobacteria bacterium | reverse complement strand
CCAACGACGCACGGGAACCACCGGCAGACCCCCAACCCCCCGCCCCCACAGTCACCGACGACGACGTCGCCGCCATCGTCTCCGACCTCACCGGCGTGCCCATCGGCAGCATGCTGTCGGACGTCTCGAAGATGGCGTCGCGACTCGAGGGCGTGCTCGGCGAGCGGGTGGTGGGGCAGGACGATGCGCTCTCCCGCTGCGCCTCGCAGGCGCGGGCGTATCTCGCCGGCCTCTCGGACCGGCGCCGGCCGGTGGGCGCGCTGATGTTCTGCGGCCCGTCCGGGGTCGGCAAGACCGAGACCGCGCACGCGCTGGCCGACGCCCTGTTCGGCGGCCGGCTGCTGACGATCAACATGTCCGAGTACCAGGAGGCGCACACCGTCTCCGGGCTCAAGGGCGCCCCCGCCGGCTACGTCGGCTACGGCGAGGGCGGGGTGCTCACCGAAGGCATCCGCCGCACGCCCTACTCGGTGGTGCTGCTCGACGAGATCGAGAAGGCGCACGCGGACGTCATCGAGATGCTCTACCAGGTGCTGGACCGCGGCTGGATGGAGGACGCCGAGGGTATCGAGGCAGACTTCTCCAACGCTCTCATCGTGCTCACCACCAACGCCGGCGACACCGTGGTGGAGAAGGCGTTCACCGCCGACCCGAGGCCGGACGAGGACGTACTGCAGCAAACCCTGAGCCGCGCCCTGCACGAGCACTTTCCGGCGGCCTTCATCGGCCGCCTGCAACTCGTGCCCTACTGGCCGCTCGGCGAAGACACCCTCGGCACCATCGCCGGGATGCGGCTCGACCGGCTGGCGCAGACCTACCAGGCCTCCCACCGCGCCAACCTCGGCTTCGGCGGCGACGTGCGCGACTGGCTCGTGCAGCAGGTCAAGGCGACGCCGCAGGGCGCACGCTTTCTCGACGGCATCGTCGCCAAGTCCATCCGTCCTGCCGTCGCCGACTACGTGCTCGACCGCCTCGGCCAGGAACAGCCCCCCGGCGACGTGACGGTGGCGCGCATCGAAGACCGCTTCGTCGCGCAGCCGCCGGACGCCGCCGCCGCGCAGGACGGCGCCGCCCCGGGGGACGCCCCATGACCGCCGGGGCCGGATGCCGGCCGATGCGCTTGCTCATCGCCGCCTCCCTGCCGGCGCTGCTGTTCGCCGCCGGCTGTGCCGCGATGGGCGGCAACGGCGCCGGCCCAGCGCCCCCGACCCTGGCCGTGGAAACCCTGACGCTGCGCATGGCGTCCGGCGTCAACTCGGACTGGCCCGTGCCCGTGGAACTGGTGCGCGTGCCGGACCCAGCCGCGCTGGACCAGCTCCTGGAGATGAACGCCGCCGAGTGGTTCGGCGGCGGCGGCGAGGCCTTCCGGATCGCCAACACCGACGCCCTGTACGACGCTTGGGAAGTGGTGCCGGGCACCACCACCGGCCCCTTCGACATCCGGGTTGCGGGGCGCTACAACGGCGTGCTGTTCTGCGATGTCCGCGCCGAGGAGCCGCCGCTCGCGGTGCCGTTCGAGCGCGACGGCGACGTGCTGGTGAGCATCGGCGACGAAGGCTGCTCGCTCGCCGGCGGCTGCGCGAGCCGTCGCGCCGGACTGCTGTCGGTGTCCTGGGGCGGGGGTACCTGCACCGGACGGACGCTGCAGCGACCCGACTACCCCACCCGCGTGCGGGAGATCAGCTTCGACGTTGCCCAGGGTGCGAACGGCGACTGGCCGGTGAGCGTCGAACTCGTGCGCACCCCCGACGGCTCCCTCGTCGACACGTTGCTCGACACCGACACCGCCGTGTGGTTTTCCGAGGTGGGCGACGAGTTCCGCAACGCCAACCCAGACGTGCGCTTCGATAGCTGGGAAGTGGTCCCCGGCACCGTCGCCGGGCCGTACGACATCCGCCTCGACGAGCGCGTCGCCGGCGTGCTCTTCTGCGACTCCCAAGGCTCATTCGGCCCCATCCTGCTCGGCCCGGACACCGCCGTGATCGTCGAAATCGACTCTGGCGGCTGCGAAGTCATCGGCCGCGCAAGGCCGTGGTCGTGGTAAGCCGTAACGCCCTCCCTCCGGGTGCGGCGCGCTACGCCCGTGCAAATCCTAAGTGAGACACCAACCAGGCGGGAAAGCGCTTGACTTGGCTGGCCCGCGCGGGCATCTTTTCCGCTCAGAGGATCGGTTTGACCCTATAGGACACCGAAAGACCTCCCTTCGAGGGTGGCGGGCGACCAGGGACCCACCGAAAGATGCGTGAAGTCTTCAACAGCGAATACAACAAGAATGCTGGCAGGAGGTGGCCTTGAGCACTGCGCATTCGGTCGCCGTGGCGGCGATACCATTCTTCGACCTTTTAGACCGCGAAGTCGCGGGCCTCGTCGCGCAGGTCAACGACGCCGACGGCGATCGTGGCGTCGCCTCGGCAATGGAAGACTGCCGGCGGCGGCTGGCGCAGGGCGTGGACGTCTTCGTGCGCGCGCTGCCGGCGGCGATCCGCAACGACGCCAACCTCTCCCGGGCCGCGGCCTACGCGCTGGTGGGCCTCGCCGACGAGCGCATGCTGCACTACGCCTCGGGCGGGCTGGAACGCTGGCGCGACCGCCTGCTGGAGTTCGAGCTATACGGCTCCGCGCTGGCGGGCCAGGAGATCATCCGCAGCGCCCAGGTCGCGGCCCAAGGCGCCTCGCAGCAGGAGCTGGGCGTCCTCTACCTGTCGCTGTTCCGGGAAGGCTTCGAGGGCTCGCTGCGGGGCGACACGCTGGCGCTGAGTTCGCTAACGTCGGCGCTCGAAGAGCAGCTAGGCGTCATCCGCGACCCAGCCATCGAATTGCTCGGCGAAGCCGGGCCCAAGCGCATCGGCGTCGCGCCGGTGCCGCTGGCACTGGCCGGCATCGCCCTGTGGCTGCTCGGTGGCTTCGCCGTCTGGCTCACGCTGCCTGCCGACGCGCTTGGCGAGGCCGACCGCCTCACCGACCGGGTCCGCGCCGGGCTGCCGGCCGAGTCCACCACGCTCGGCCCCCTGGAGCGCCCCTTCGGCCCCTGGGCCACAGACGACGCGCCCGAAGCCGAACCCTACAGCGACCCCACGGCAGCCCCTCCCGACCCCGCTGACGCCGGCGAGGAGCCCGAGTCATGAGCGACTTTTTCGCCCGCATCAGCGAGTTCGTCCTGCAACTGCTGGCCGGCGGCACGATGGAGCTCGTCCTCCTGATCGTGCTCGTCGTCGTCTCGATGCTGATCTTCGGCATCGCGCGGGT
>VXPR01000131.1 GCA_009839405.1 Gammaproteobacteria bacterium | reverse complement strand
CTTCTCGCAGCGGCTGCGTCTGCACTACGTGGACTGGGGCAACGAGGGAGCCCCGGCCATGCTGCTCGTGCACGGCGGCCGCGACCATTGCCGGAACTGGGATTGGGTGGCCCAGGCGCTCAAGGCGGACTACCACGTCATCGCCCCGGACCTGCGTGGCCACGGTGACTCGCAGTGGCTGGTGGGCGGCGCCTACACGACGATCGACTACGTGTACGACATCGCCCAGTTGGTCCGCCAGACGGCACTCGAGGACATCGTGCTGGTCGGCCATTCCATGGGTGGCTCGGTGTCCTTGGCCTATGCCGGCTTGTACCCGGATACGGTGGCAAAGCTCGTGTCCATCGAGGGCATGGGCATGTCGGCGACCGGATCCGACGACTCGACGCCGGGCCACGAGCGGCTGGTGGAGTGGGTGCACAATCTGCGCCAGCTCTCCGGCCGCATCCCCAAGCGCTACCCCACGTTGGAAGACGCTTTCCAGCGTATGCAGCAGGCCAATCCGCACTTGACCGAAGCGCAGGCGCGCCACCTGACGATCCACGGCAGCAACCAGAACGAGGACGGGACCTTTAGCTGGAAGTTCGACAACTACATGCGCGCCTGGTCACCCATCGGTCTGTCGGCGCGCCAGACCTACGGGCTTTACCGGCGAATCACCTGCCCGACGCTGCTCGTGCACGGTGCCGAGTCCTGGGCCTCGGATCCGGAGCAGGACGGGCGTGTGGACATCTTCCAAGACGCCCGTTCGATCGGCGTGGAAGACGCCGGCCATTGGGTGCACCACGCCCAGCTTGATCGATTCCTCGACATCTTGACCGATTTCCTCCGCGGATGACCGACGGTACGGTCGTCGCGATCCACGAGGCCCCGTCCCAAGGCGTCTTCGTGGTCACCGGCGGCGGCTCCGGGCTGCTTTCCCGGCTGTTGTCCGTACCTGGCGCGTCGGCCACCGTGCTCGAAGCCAGCGTGCCGTACGCGAGCCAGGCGCTGGCCGACTACCTGGGTGGCGCACCCGAGCAATGGTGCAGCGCCGTCACCGGCCGACGGCTCGCGATGCAGGCGTTTTCGCGGGCGCGGGGGTTGGGCGGCGAGTTCGGCTTCGCGGTCACCGCGTCGCTGGCGACGAACCGGCCGAAACGTGGCGACCACCGGGCGTACCTCGCGTATCAGGATGCGACGGCGACGCGCGTGTGGACGTTGGCGCTCGAGAAGGGCGCGCGTTCTCGCGTCGGGGAGGAGGACCTGGTGGCAGGCCATGCCTTGGCAGCGTTGGCTTTTTCGCTCGGCATCTCGTCTGCACCGGACCTGCCGTGGGAGGAAGCGCTCGGCGGTCCCGGGCTGGCCGAGCTTCTGCGGGGCGAGCGGCAGGTCGTTGCGGGCCGTCGTTTCGATGCCGTGTTGCCCGGCGCGTTCAATCCGCTCCATGACGGCCACCGAGCGATGCGCGCACACGCGGCGTCGCGTCTCGGCCGCCCGGTGGCCTACGAGTTGTGCGTCGCCAACGTCGACAAGCCAGCCCTGGACTATCTCGACCTCAACCCGAGGCTCGCGCAGTTCCAGCCGGACGAGGTTGTCGTCACCAACGCGCCGACCTTCGTCGAGAAGGCGCGGGCGCTCGGCGGCGCCGTCACCTTCGTGGTCGGTGCGGACACGATCACCCGGATCGCGGAGCGGCGCTACTACGGCGGCCGCGCGCAACGGGATGCGGCCTTGGCGGAGCTCAAGGATGTCGGCTGCGCATTCCTGGTCTACGGTCGCCTGGGCGACGATGGCGTCTTCAAGACGCTCGCCGACTTGAGCTTGCCGCCCGCATTGGCCGCATTGTGCGAGGGTGTCGGCGCGGTCGAATTCCGCAACGACGTGTCCTCCACGGCGTTGCGCACAGGTTGAGAACCGGCCTGCGGCGTACAATCGACACGGGCCGCCAACTCCAACGGATCGCCGTGGAACACCGCCACTTGAACCACCAGGACTACACCGCCGCCGCGGTCGATGACGCCATCTCGCGCGGGCGGTGGCGGGATTGGGTCGATTTGCGCCGCGCTGCGACTGCCGATCCGAGCCTCTTGGATCGGATTGAGCGCGTCTGCGCGCGACACGCCGACGACCCCTATGCCCAGCGACACCACTTCTGGATGAACCATGTCCGCTTCCGCCGAGCCGCTGCCTGACTGGGAAGAGGTCCTCGCCGCCGCGTCCAGATTGCAGCGGATTCTGCCCGAGGCGGACCATGTGCTGACGGATTTCCGTGGTCGGTTCGAAGCGGTGCTTCAGCAACTTGAGGATGTGCCAGGCCGGCCACCCGGCCGCATTCCGGTCTGTTACAAGGTCCGTTGCGGGCGGGGACGCTCGCGCACCTCGATGGGCGTAGCCCGCTGGACACCTAGGAAGCCGGGCCCAGGTGCTCCTCGAGGAAGCTCACGATCCGCGCGTACGCTTGCCGTCGCGAGGCGTGGGTCAGCAGCCGGTTGGTGCGCGTGGTCGACACCTCCTCCACCTCGTGGGCGATGTTGGCGTTCTTCAGCGCACGGATCATCTCGCGGGCCTGGGTGGGCATGGTCCTCCCAAGCTGGATCGCCTCGACGATCAACAGCGGCGTATCGATGCGGGCAGCCAGGTAACGCGGCGAGATCTCCCGGAATGCAGCATCGTCCGCGTCGGCCCTGGCAACCTGGCCGGCGAAGCGCTCGCGGGCGCCGCCTGCGGGCAGGAACTTGCGGATTGCGGCTACGTCGTAGGTGCCGTTGATGGTCACCGCGCATCGGTACTGCGCGGGGCGGCGCATCGAGGCGAGCAGCGCGGCGTAGCCGCCGAAGCGGCGGCCAACGATGCAGATCCGGTCCGGATCGGCGGTACCGTTGGCGACCACGGTGTTGATGCCCGCGGCGAGGTCCGCGGGCCCACGGGTGGCCACGTGGCCGACGCCGGCAGCATGGAATTCGCGGCCGAAGCCCAGCGTGCCGCGGACATTAACCTCCAGCACGCCGAACCCACGGCTGGCGAACAGTTGCGACTCGGCGTCGTAACCCCAGGTCGCCGGCAGCGAGAACATGTCGTCGCCCGGCAGCACGACGAAGGGGATGGGCTCACCCCCGGTATGACCGCTCGGCAGCGTGATGTAGCCGGCGAGTCGGGTACCGTCGGCGGCGCGGAACTCGATGGGGTGGCGGGCACCGAGGCCGGAGACACCCGGCGCGCGGCGGAACAAGCCCTTGACCTCCTGCCCGCCGAGTTCGGCGAGGTACAGC
>VXPR01000405.1 GCA_009839405.1 Gammaproteobacteria bacterium | reverse complement strand
ACCTACTCTTTTTTATCCCCACCCCCCCCCCCCCCCCCCGGCCCCCCGTGGGGGGGGGTGGTTTTTTTTTTTAACCCCCCCCGGGGGCGGGGCCGCCGGGGGGCCCCCCCGCGGCCCTAGGCGCTACGAACCGTCGTCGTCCTCGCCACCGTCCCCGGCGCAGTCGCACTCGACCTGCGAGTCGCCCCAGGCGAGCACGCGGTAGCGTCCGGTCTCGTGGCCGCCGACCTCGACGTAATAGACGCCGGCGTCGAGGGTCGTCTCGATGCGGAAGGCGCCGTCGGAGTCGTCCATCTCCAGCTCCATCTGGGACGCGTCCCGAAGGCGTGCGAACGTGTCAAGGGTGCCGGCGCTGCGGATCGTCACGTCCGTTATGTCCTCGGGCACGTCCAGCCGGAACACGTCCATGTCCGTCTCCGCGGCGTCGATCACCGCCGCCGTCGACAGCAGCGCTTGGGGCTTGATGTTGTCGACGTCGTCCTGGCTGTAGAGTGGCAGCAGCGTCGACAGCCCCGCGGTGTCGCCGTGGTCCGTGTCGCCGCCGCCGAGCTGCGCGCTCACCGCGTAGCTGCCGGCCGCGCCGCCACTTCCTGGTGGCGCGGACACCTCGAGGTAGTACACGCCCGGGGCCAGCTCCGCGGAGATGCCGAAGTTCATGGCCGGGCCGCCGCTGTCCGCCGACGCCAGCTCCTCGCCGGCGCCGCTGCGCAGGACGCCCATGGTGTCGGTGGGGCCGGCGGTCTCGAACACCACCGTGGCGTTGCCGGCGAGGTCGATGCGGAACACGTCCGCGTCGTCGGCGCCGGCGATCTCGCCGGTCAGCGGCGGGCCGATGGGCATCAGCGTCGAGGTCTCGTCGGTGCCGCCGTGGTCCCCCGCCGCCATCTCCTCCTCGGCGCAGGCGCAGTCCGGGTCCGAGCCGGAGGCGATGACGCGGTAGCGGCCCGTCTCGCCCATGACCTCGAGGTAGTAGGTGCCGGCGTCGAGCATGGTCTCGATGCGGAAGTTGCCGTCGCCGCCGTCCTCGGCCGCGACCTCCGCCAGCGCGCTGTCGAGCAGGCGGCCGGCGGTGTCGGTGCTGCCGGCGCTGCGCACGGTCACGTCGGTGCCGTCGCGGGGCACGTCGATGCGGAAGTAGTCGAGGTCCGTCATGGCCTCGTCGATGCTGCCGACGCTCGAGAGCAGGGCGCTCGAGCCGATGGCGGTGACGCCGGCCACCTCGGCGGCACCGTATAGGGTGAGCAGGGAGGAGCTGGCCGCGGTGCCGCCCTGGTCGCCGGCGTCGGCGAGCAGCGCGGTAAGGGCGTAGCCGCCCGGGGCGCCGGAGACGGCGACGTAGTAAACGCCGGCCTCGAGCGCCGCGGTCATGCTGAAATTGTTGCCGCCGGGGCCGGAGTCGCTGTCGGAGTCGATCAGGGCGCCGTTGCCGGCGAGCAGCTCGCCGCGGGTATCGGTGGGGCCGGCGGTGGCGACGGTCACCGTGGCACTGCCGGCGAGGTCGATGCGGTAGTAGTCGACATCGTCGGCGCCGTCGATGGTGCCGATCTCGGGCGGGCCGATCCCGAGCAGCGCCGAGGCGGTGCGGCCGGTGTGCTCGTCCTCGCCGGCGCCCGGATCCGTCGGTTCCTCCGTCTCCGCCGGGCCGCCGTCAACCTTGTGACCGGCTTGGTCTGACAGGCCGGCGTATGTGCATTCCCCGACCTCAGCGGAGGTGCAGGTCGCCTGGTTGATGTTCGAGTTGTTGCGCGTGATGCTGCCCGCGAACGGTGGCCTCACCGATGCTGGCTGGATGGAGATGCCGTCTTCGTCCAAGTCCCCTGGCTGCACCTCGTATGTGCACTCGAAGTTGAACACGGGGCATGTGTCGCAGTCACCCGTCTGGGGACAGAACGCCTCGCGTTCCTCGTCGCCCATGACGAAAATGAGGTTGGCGCCGCGGACGCTGACCTTCTCGACCCAAGTGGCGCGGAAGATGATCGTGCTGTCCTCGCCGTCCGACGAGTAGGTTTCGTCGCTGCCGGAGTTCGACACGATGCTGATCGTGTCGAGTACGCCAGCGAGTGAGCCGACACTGGCGAGAGCCGCTGCCAATGCCGCCACGGTGGCCGCGCGACCGGAGCGGCCGTGCCGGAAACGGTCGGCAAGCGCAAGAACCAAACCAAACGCGCATCGCATGTCGCATTCCTCCCCAAGGATTTGGTGCCTGAGCCTTACCGTAGCACGCAATTCACGATTCTGGTTGAGGGAGCGGAGCCATCGCCGCGGGAAGCGGCGGTCGGCTGGAGCCGAACGTGGGCAAGGCTGGCGGGGACCTCACCGAGCCAATGTCTGCAAGTCTTGTAGGAAAATCGCCCGACAGGCTGGAACCCCCTTGCGCTGCGCCACGGTGTCGCTTCCACAAATTGCGGAGGAGCCCATGACCCAAGACGCTTCAGCTCGGAACGCTTCCCTTTCAGCCTCTTTTCGTACCGCTGTCTCGAACCGCGTCCATCAATGGCTGGCCGGCATCATGATGGTGTGCCTGTCGGCGCCGCTCGCGCTCAGCGCAGACGAGGTGCCGGACGGTGTTCTGGCATCGCCCCCAGCGGACAGCATGCGGGCTGCGTTGCCGGAAGCGGACGAGGAGGTTGTCGTAACGGCCGACGCGGACGATGGCACGGCAGAGACCATCGCGATGATGATGCTCGACACGCATCTGTCGAACGAGCGCGGCCGCCAGCTCTATCTGCAGCACCGCTACGACGAAGCCGCGCCGCATCTCCTTGCGGCGGCGAAGCGTGGCTTCAAGATGGCGCAGGCTCGGCTCGGCGAAATCCTCGTGCTCGGCCTCGGCGACATCGAGCAGGACGTTGCCGCGGGCATGGGCTGGATGGGCGTGGCGGCGTCCGGCACCACCATGCCCTCCGTGCGCAGCCGTCTGAACGAACTGCGCTCGCATGTGCCGCCGGATCTGCATTCCCGCCTCGACGGCATCATTGCGGCCTACACGGCGCAATACGGCAGCGAGGCTACGGGGGTCAATTGCCTGCGCGGCAAGCAGGCGGGGACGCACCTTACGAAGATCCGCTGCAACTTTGCGCAGGAGTGGAAGTACGTCAGCTACATGGGCGTGGACGCGGTGGAGGAGCTCGAAGCACTCGGTGCCTATCGGCAGTGAAAGCTTGGCGGCGTCTGAATGTCGAGTTGGGAGCGGGTAAGAGCGTGGCTTGGGTTGGGTAGTGCTGCTTTGAGAAAGGGGGAGGAGGGGTTCTTGAC
>VXPR01000406.1 GCA_009839405.1 Gammaproteobacteria bacterium | reverse complement strand
GCGTGGAACTCGGTGGTCGCAACGCTCAACGTGCCGCCCTTGGCGAAGTGGCAGTCGATGTTCTCCGCCTGGCAGACGCGGCCCACCTCATCCACCGTGTCGTGCATGGCTCGCAGCAGCTCGATGCCCTTGGGTTGCTCCGGTCCGTGCAGGCGTTCCTCAATGCCCATCGCCATGCCCATGCACCAGCCGCCGTTGCGGCCACTCGCGCCGAACCCCACCGTCTCGGCCTCGAACACGGCGATGCCGAGGTTCGGCTGGTGGCGATGGAGATAGTAGGCAGTCCAGAGCCCAGTGAAACCGCCACCGACGATGGCCACGTCCACGTGGTCCGGCAACGCATCCGGTGGCGCTGGCGTCGGCAACTCGTCCAGCGAGTCGAACCAGAAGCTGCCGTTGTGATGAGAAGGAAACGCCACGGGGACACCTACGTTGTTGCTTTGGGGGAGAGAATCCCTCCCATTGCGCCGCAAGACGCGAGCCCTAAAGGCCTAGCGTAATCGCAAAAGCGCTGATTCAGCACGCGGATCAGACGTCAGGCGCCAACCACGGTCCGGCCTTCGGGGCTCAGAATGCTCCCAACCGAAGGAACGCCGTTCTCTCTAAGGCGCAACCTCCTGACCCTCCCGCCGCACGGCCCGGTCCACCCACACGCTCTCAGTGGCCGCGTTGTACCGCGCATAGAACGGTCGTGGCAGGGATTCGCAGAACTCCCGCATCCGAGCCTTTGCGTCCTGCAGGGATTCGGCGACGAAGTACAGCGGCTGGTACTCCGTGACCGGATAGGGCTGGTTCGCCGCCCGTCGCGGCTCCCAAGGCTCAAAGTTGGCAGAGGACCCTTCCCGACAGGCATGCTCCAGTTCCCCGACGCTCGACAGCAGGCCCGCGCCGTACGCCTTGCGCGCCCCTCCCTCTCGCACGAGGCCAAACTCCACCGAATGCCAGTAGCAGCGAGCCAGCCGCTCGATGTCCTCGTCACTCGCACCCAAGCTCGCAAGCCCAATCTCCTGCGACAGATCCGCAAACGCCGCATCCGCGAACATCGGCGCATGACCGATCAGTTCGTGGCACACATCCGGCTCGGGCGTGTAGAGGGGCCAGGAGCCGTGGCGGATGTACTGCGTCGAGAAGAACACCCGAAACGCGAGGCCGGCGAGGAAGTCCCGCGCGCCGAGCAGCCCAGCCACCGGCCGCAGCCGAAAGCCCGTGCGCGCCTCAAGAAACGTGCATACGTCACGCCCTTGCGGAATGCCATCTCGATAGCCGCAATGCGCTTCCAACTCCGCAAGGGCTTGCCGATACTCCCGGCAAGCAAAGCTGTGACCGAGCTCCGCAAGCCGCTTGTGAACTTCCCGCCACGTCGCATGTTCAAGCGGCGTGTATGCGACTGCCGGAAACCCGTCGCCATGCCGATGCCTACGCGCCACCGCATCCACCGTCGCCCGACGGTCCCGATAGACCGGGTCCGCAAAGCCAGGGTGGTCCGCCTGCAAGTCCCCGCCAGCCTCCAGCGTGTTGTTCGCGATTCGGTCCAACTCGCTGCGATGCCGCGGAAACCAAGGCACGTGCCGATGGTCGAGCACCACCACGCCAACGGCCGCCTCGCGAAGCTCGGATAGCACCGCCTGCATGGCCGCGCCGTCGCTGTCGCCCTCACAATCCACATAGAAGTCGAACGTCTGGCCCCGCCTCGGGCGCGACTCAATGTGCGTCAGACCCACGCCGTGCCGCGAAAACGGCGCAAGGGCCGCCTCCAACGCCCCAGGCCGGTCGCCGCGCAGTTCGATCAAGAGCGACGTGCGCGGCTCCGCCCGTTCGGGTCTCTCGCGGTGACTCGACATTCGCCAGTCCACGGCTCAACCTAGACCGGATTATTCATGAATAATCCGCTGGCGGTTGGCGGCGCTTGGCGTTGCGCCCCTCCGCAACTCAAGGGCCAAAAAAAACGTATCGCGCGCCGGGGGTTCCAAGCATGAAGATCACCTCCCTCAAGCACTTTCTCGCCCATCCAGGCAGCGGCAAGAACCTCTGCTTCGTTCGCATCGACACCGACGAAGGGCTTCACGGCTGGGGCGAGTGCTACACCCAATCGGATCGGGATTTGCAGGTGACCGCGCATCTCGATGCCGTCAGCCGCTACCTGATCGGCCGCGACCCGTCGCGCATCCGGGAGTTCACCCAAGCCGCATATGACGACTTCGCCGCCAGGCGCGGTGGGATGGACTACTACTGCGCCGTGAGCGGCATCGAGCAGGCGCTGTGGGACATTGCCGGCAAGGCCGCCGGAATGCCCGTGTACAAGCTGCTCGGCGGGCAGTGCCGGGACGCCATTCGCGTCTACGCCAATGGCTGGTCGGGTGGCGCCCGCTCACCGGAGGAGCTTGGCGAGAAGGCGTTGGCCGTGGTTGAGCGGGGCTTCACGGCGCTCAAGTTCGATCCGGTTCCAGGGCCTTGGCGCACATTCGTGGACAAGGAAGTGGAACGGCGGGCAATCGACAACGTCCACGCCGTTCGTCGCGCCGTGGGCGACGATGTGGAGGTGCTGGTGGAGATGCACCGCCGCCTAGCGCCCATGCACGCCGTGCGCATCGCTCGCGCCATCGAAGATGCGAGGCCCTTCTGGTTCGAGGAACCGGTGCTGGCCGAGAATATCGCCGCACTCGCCCGTGCCAAGCGCGACATTCGCATTCCCGTCGTGACGGGAGAAGCGCTGTACACCAAGTTCGACTTCCGCGAGGTGTTCGAGCAGGGCGCAGCGGACATCATCAACCCCGATGTGTGCAACGTCGGCGGCATCCTGGAACTCAAGGAGATCGCCGCGATGGCGGAGGCGTACTTCGTCGCCGTGTCGCCGCACAACTACAACAGCACCACGGTAGGTCTCGCCGCCACCCTGCACGCCTCGGCGGTGATACCGAACTTCCTCATCACCGAGTACTTCGTCAATTTCGAGGCCATCGGCAAGGAGTGGGCGGCTGCGGACTGGTCGCTTACGGGAGGCACCATTCGCCTACCGGAAACCCCGGGCCTCGGCATCGAACCGAACGAAGAGGCGCTGGCAGCGCATCCATACCGGCCCTTTCCACAGCGGCAGCTTGGCGACCGTTGAAGGGCTGCCCACCGATGCACCTCTAGCGAGGGGAGGCCGCTGGCGCTCCCCCAAGCTGACGGCTCCTCTAGCGAGGGGAGGCCCCTCGCGCTCCCCCAAGCTGACGGCTCCTCTAGCGAGGGGAGGCCCCTCGCGCTCCCCCAAGCTGACGGCTCC
>VXPR01000413.1 GCA_009839405.1 Gammaproteobacteria bacterium | reverse complement strand
GCATCCATTGGCTATCCCGTGCTCGTGAAGGCAGTTCACGGCGGCGGCGGCAAGGGCATTCAGGTGGTTGAGTCCGCCGACCGCTTCCACGAGCTTTTCCACCGGGTGTCGGTGGAGGCGAGGGCTGCGTTTGGCAACGGCGACGTCTACCTCGAACGCTACATCACGCGCCTGCGCCACATCGAGGTGCAGCTTCTGCGCGACGCCGAGGGCAACACCCGCGTGCTTGGGCTGCGCGATTGCAGCGTGCAGCGGGATCGGCAGAAGGTGATCGAAGAGTCGGGCTCCACCTCACTGCCTTCGAGGCTGGCGGCCGAAGTCATGCGACACAGCGCAGCGCTTGCGGACGAGGTGGACTACGTCGGCGCCGGCACGGTGGAGTTCATCCACGACCTCGATGGCGGTGCCGCGTACTTCATGGAGATGAACACGCGCCTGCAGGTGGAGCACCCGGTGACGGAGCGGGTATCCGGCGTCGACATCGTTGGCGAGCAGCTTCGCATCGCGGCCGGCGAGAGCATTGCGGACCTCGCGATGGGTGACGAAGGCTATGCCATCGAGGCGCGCATCAACGCCGAGCGCATCGTTCGAGGCGCGAGCGGGGAGCTTTCGTTCCAGCCGAGCCCTGGCCAGATCGTCACCTGCGAATGGCCCCAGGCGGACGACATCGACGTGATCTCGATTGCCGCCGAAGGCAAGTTCGTCTCGCCCTACTACGACAGCATGGTGGCGCAGATCATCTGCCACGGCCCCGACCGGGCCACCACCGCAGCGCGGCTAGCCGACTGGCTGGCCGAGGTGCGGATCACCGGCATCTCCACCAACATCGCCTTGCTCGTGCGCGTGCTGCGCGACGAGGTGTTCCTTGGCGGCGACTACGACACGGGCTTCCTGCCAGCTTTCTTCCAACGCATCGACGCGGACGCGCTGATCGACGAGATCGCCGCGGCGGCGGGAGACGCCGGGCAGGCCATTGGCCGCGAGGCGGTGGCCATCGAAGGCAGCACCGAACTGCGCGTGCTGGCTCCTTCCACTGGCATCTTCTATCTCAACCCGTCCCCGGCAGAGCCAGCCTATGTGCGCGTCGGCGAAACCGTTCCGGCAACGCAGACCTTGTGCCAACTGGAAGCGTTCAAGATCTTCACCCCGCTTCACCTCGCCGACTTCAACGTCCAAGGCAGCGAACCACTCTACGACCCTGAAGCCTCGTTCGAGGTAACCCGCATCAACGTCGCCAGTGGCCAGCAGGTGAACGCCGGCGACCTGCTGTTCGTCGTCAAGCCAGTGGCGAGTTAGGCGTGCCTTTGGAGGGAAGGCATTCTGCCTTCCCTCCAAGACCGTCCAATGCTGTCCGCATGCCCGGCTGTTTTCATGCAAACAGGCGTCAATGGCTGACATCGTTTTCAGCCTTTTCCTACATACCGGACGTTGCGCTGTCGCTAGGGTCGTGTTCATGCACGACCGCAACTACAAACGCCTGTTCTCGTTCCGGCGCATGGTGGAGGACCTGCTGCGGGCCGTCTGCGACGCCGAGTTGGTCGAAGGCCTCGACTTCCCATGTCTTGAGAAGCTCCCGACGGACTACGTTGGCGAGCGTGGCCAAGAGCGCTTGGGGGATTGCGTGTGGCGCGTTCCGTTCCGTGATGGCTGGATCTATCTGCTGGTGTTGCTGGAGTTCCAGTCGAGGAAGGACGCTGTAATGGCGCTGCGGAATCTTGAGTACACGGCGCTGCTCTACACAGAACTGGGCCGCACTGGCCACCTCGGTGCGCCCGGCGAGTGGCCTCCCGTCCTGCCGCTCGTGCTCTACAACGGCGACACGCCGTGGACGGAAGATGTGGAGATGCGGCGGCTGATTGCGCCGACGTTGCCGGTGCTGGAGCCGTTCCAGCCGTCGCAGCGCTCGCTGGTGCTTGACGAGCGGCATATTGCGGTGGACGATTTGCCGCTCCGCAACCTGATGCGTGGGGTGGTGCTTTTGGAGCAAAGCCGGACGCTGGAGGAGCTTGCGGATGAGACGGTCGCGGTGCAGGAATGGCTGAGCTCGCCGTCCGACACGGAGCTCGGACGTGCGTTCGCGGCATGGATACAAGAGATCGCGGCCGGGATGATGGGAGCGGCGGTGGAGCTAGGCGAGACTTTGGAGGAGGCGAGCATGTCATTGGTGGACCGCGCTGCACAGTGGCCAGAGATGTATCGGCGTGAGGGCGGGACCGAAGCATTGCGGAGGGTTATTTGCCGGATGGCGGAGCGACGGTTTGGTGTCGGCACAACGAGCCGGCTTGCCAATCTCCTTGCGTCCATCGACGATGCCGATCGGCTTGAGGAAGTAACGCTGTGGGTAATGGACTGCCGGACAGTGGACGAGCTGATCGGACGAGTTTCCAGAGGCGAGGGCTTGGGCAACTGAGGGGCTAGAGCGTGGACAGGACGAGCACAGTAGAGACGCCTTCGGAACGTCCATCGAACGACACGCTAGAAGGTGCGTTTGTGGCCTGGCTTCAAGAGATCGTGGACCGAATGGACCCGGATGTCTCGGTGAGTCTTGGCGAGACAATGGACGAGGCGTGCCAGACGATGGAGCAGGTGAAGCGGTGGCCGGAGCGGTGGCATCGGGAGGGGGTAGGTGAGGGGATGCGACAGACGCTGGTGGTGGCGGCGGAGGGGCGGTTTGGCGCTTCCACAGCGAGCCGGCTTGCGGATCTCCTTGCACCGATCGACGACGTGGATCGCCTAGGCGACCTGGCGTGTCGTGTCGCAGTGTGCGGGAACAGGGATGAGTTGATTGAGGAGGTCTCCGAAAGGCAAGCCTGAAACGACGGTCCTGACAAGAGGCGTTTCACGGCCGATGGGTCTCCACGAGCAACATGGCGACGCGGCGGGCGGTGTTGGTGAAGGGTGGGATACGGGGCCGCGAACTGCTCCTCCGGGAGAAGCGGCGTCTTGCGGCGCGTGCGAGAGCGAGACGCCCACGCCCCAAGTGAGGCCCCCTCCTCGTTCTTTGGACAGCGGATGCGACGCTTGCCGCGTGCCCTGCGTGATAGAGTGGCGCGCTTCATTTTGGTGGCGCTTGGGTTGTCATGGCTGAGGTTACTTCGATACGCGAGACATTGAAGGTGCTTGGGCAGCGGGCGGAAGCGCTACGGGGGTATCTTTGACTTTCCCGAGCGGGAGCGGCGGCTTGAGGAAGTTGAGCGGGAGTTGTCTCTGTCCGACGTTTGGAACGCCCCGAGCCGGGCCAGCGCGCTTGGGATGGAACGGGCTGC
>VXPR01000589.1 GCA_009839405.1 Gammaproteobacteria bacterium | reverse complement strand
ATACGAGGAAGGTAACTTTGCGGGACCGCAGGTGGACCTTGATCAGGTCTATGGAGGTGGTGTCGCCGAACAAGCGGAGCGCGCAGCCGACGTAGATCCGGACGAGGGGAAGACACTCGCCGAGGACGGATTGGTGGAAGGTCAGGTGGTGCCGTTCCTCGAGGTGGCCGATACCGAGTTCGTCGTGGCAGAAAAGCGCCGCCTCGGCGACACGCTCCGCGTCGCCGGCCGCGAATAGTGCCCGTTTGCCGGCGGCTCGCGCCCTAGTGATGCTGCCGAAGAAGTGCGCGACGTCGCGCTGCAGGCGCCCGGGCAGTTCGCGGTAGGGCCGGTGACGAGCGAAATGGCCGAGGGCGAAATAGACGAGGAGGTCCTCCTGGCGACCGACTGCCGCCGCTTCGAGCTGCTCAGTTTCGTAGAGACGGCTCACCCAATCGTGCACACGTCGACGCGAGCCGAGGGTCGCGATTAGTGCCTGCGCGGAGGGGCACTCGTCGGCCACCGGGGGCCGGCCCAGTTCGAGCGCTCTCAGCCAGTAAGCGTCTATCTGGGCGCGGTTGTCTTCGATTAGGCGGGATACCGCCGTGTCTTCGGGCTCGCGCCGCAGCAGCCGCCATTCGCGGCGGACCTGCTGGCGGGCAAGTAGGAACAGCTGCTCGTCGGCCAGGTCGCGGAAGACAAGGCAGACACCGGGCGCGACCGGGATTGCGTTGGCACCCAAGGTCGACTCGACGTAGGCGCGGAACTCCTCCTGGGCGAAGTACTTCTGGAAGGTATTTCGTTGCGTGATGACGCCATCGCGAAAGCCGGCGAATTGGGCGCGCTTGCTCTGGTATCCGAGCATGACGCTCACCACCAGCGCCTGGCGAGCGAGCGCGAAAGCCGCCTTGAGGGCATCGCGTCGCTCATCCGCGTCTTCAATGACGTTGAGCACGAAACCGAGGTTGACGATGTCGGCGCGAATGCGAGCATCGTCGGGGCGGAACGCGGGGTCCCAGCCGTTGGCGTCGACGCCCATGGCGCGTAGGAGGCGCACGTCGTCCCCTTGGCCGCAGCCGTAGTCGAATAGCGTGCGGCTGCCGTCGAGGAAGCCCAACGCGAGCAGGTGCTGCATGGGCGAGGACAGCTCCCGTCGCGGCAGCGCAGTGCGCTGTCGGTCGATGGACTTACTCACCAACCGACGACCTGGCCGCGCTCGAGGCCAAGGCCGACATCGGCCAAAGCCCGCGACCAGCCGTCGACCGTTCCGATCCGCCGGGGATCGGAGAACGCGCCCCTTGCCTCAAGGCGGGCGGTCAGATCAGCGGCGGGCGCTACCAAAGGATGGCAGGCAGGGAGAAGCAGTTCCTTGCGGTGGAGGATCGGTGGATTGTCGCGGCCGCGGTAGTCGACTTGGCGGGCAACGCCCGCTGCTATGTCGATGGCCAAAGAGTGGGCGAGGACCGGAAAGGCGTTGGCAAAGTCATCGTACGTGAGGAAGCTGACCCGAGAGGGTGGCTGAAGCTTGACGACGTTGTAGTCGGGTGAAGCAGCGGCGAAGCGGTCCCAGGTCGTACTCAGGCTCTCCGCGATGCCGGGCCGCCTTCGAACGAGGTCGAGATGAAAGTAGCTGGTTGCGCGGAGGTGCTTGCCTCGACCCGTTGCGGTCAGCAGGGCGCGAAGGCGTGTGACGTCGAGATAAGAAGGACTGTCCACGCCGCAAGGTCGCTACTTCAGGGCGCCCAGATCCTCGAGGGAGCGCACGTGGCCCATCTTGTGCAACCCGGTATCGATATGGCTGGCGATGACGAGCCCGGGGTCGCGGACGTCGCCGGCGATTTCGACATAGCGCACCAATAGCAGTTCGTAGAGCTCCTGATGCTCGCCGAACAGCGTGGGTGCGTTGAACTCCTGTCCCGCCAGGTCAGCGGGCGCCTGCGCGATGCGACGCACGTCGCGAGCGGACAGCAGGAAGGCGAAGCGGCTGAGGATGTTAGGCGTCAGACCGGTTCTGGATTTTAGGTACCTCAGGCGACCGGTCGCACGCTCGGAGATCCGTAGTCTATGGGGGATCATCCTGCACCCCCAGCCGAAGCGCGCGACCGCCAGAAGTAGCCTTCGTGGAGGCTCGAGGCCTGCTCGGCATTGTCGTAGCAAATCTCGAAGGCGTGGCTGACCCATGGGGAAAGCGCCTTGTAGTAGGACTCGTCGACCTCTACGTCGGTCGACAACAGCATGACTTGGTGGCTCGCCCGGGGAAAGTAGTTAGTGACGAGATTCGACCGGTGCTGGGAGTCGAGACGGCCGAGTGGCGTATCGATGACGACTGGAAGGCGACGACCTGAAGTCCGCGCCAACGCATCGAGCATGGCAATAGCGTAGATTTGCTTCTCGCCAGCGGAGAGCTGCGCCTTGCGCAACTCACGCCCCTCCCGGTTGAGCAGCTTGACGCTGAAGCTCAGAGGATCAATGAGGGCGTTGGCCAGCAGGTCGTCCTTGCGGGCGAGTTCCTGGAAGGCCGCACCGAACTCGTACTCAAGCTCGGAGATCGTCCGCTGCGCCTTGATTCGGCGGAAGTCCTTGAGCAGGCGGCGCGACCGCTCGGCGTACTCGATTGGCTGGGCGATCTCCTCCTGAGCGGACCGCGCGGCGTGCATGTCCCGCAGCGTGCGGGCCTTGTCGACCGCGAGTCGGTAGTGGGTCTTTAGCTCGCGCTTGCGTACCGCGACCTCCACGGCGGCCTTACGGGTCTCCTTGGCGAGTTCGGCCAGTTCGGCGACGTCGTCCGCCAGCGTTGCCTCGTCCGGGGCCTGCTCGAAGCGGAGCGTGACGGCGTCGAGTTCACTCTGGGTAGTTTCGATGGTCTGGAGCAGGCGCTGAACCCGCGCCTCGGATTCCGGAATGGCGTGGCGGATGGCTTGTTCCATGCGGCCAAGCGCGCGGTGGCTGACGTCGAGCCGCGTTTTGGGGGATGCTACCGGTCTCAGGGCGGCGTCGAGCAGGCGGTCTATCGTATCGCTCGCGGAGCCGTCGAGCTCGGCCTTGACGGTCGTGGCGAACGACACAAGCAAATCGTTGGCGTCTGCCTGGGAACGGGTGACGAGGCTGTGCGCCGCAGCCTCGAAGGCCGGAACAAGCGCTTTGCGCGCCAGCCCCAGGGGATAGATGCCAGCGAGTTCATCTCGCAGCCCGCGCTCGGTTTCCTTTACGGCGTCGGTCAGTGCGGTGGCCTTATCCCGCCAAGACTCACGGGAGACGCCCCAGTCGCCGCCGCGCTCGCTGAGGCGGAGATCCAGGCGGTCGTGCTCGGCAACGAGGTCGTCGAGACGCCCCTGGGCGTGGGTGAGTTCTTCTTGTTCGGCGTCGATCGCGCGAAGCGACTCGTCATACTCGGACTGGATCCGGTCGAGTTCCTCGCTTGCATCGTGTTGGGCGCCGTTGGCGCTCTGGCGCAGCATGTAGACGCGCAGGTCGCCGCGCAGACGTTCGACCAGATGCAGGCCCAAGAGCTGCTGGATGGCGTCGCGCAACGCGCGGCCGGTCTCGTCTTCAGCGAGTTCCGCGATCTTCTCGCCGTCAAAGAAGAAGAGCTCCGAGACGCCGATCGGCACGAGTTCGTTAAGGAAGCCCTGGCAGGCTTGTGCGGACAGCGCGAGCGGGCGACCGTCCTGGAGAACCGAAAGCTCCTCCCGCACCTGGTGCCCCGTGGTGGACCAGGCGCGGCGCACGCTGTAGTGGGACTGTTCGCCGAGCTTTCCGTACACGAAGTCGATCTCAACGAACGCTTCGTAGCTGCGGATCATCAAGGCGGAGGAGGCGTGGATGCTCTCGCGCAGGAACAGGTGGTAGGCGCTCTTCGACGTGCCCATGCCGAGGGCGTGCCGCCCGTATAGCGCTAGCTTGATCGCGAGCATAAGGGTCGTCTTGCCAGCGCCGTTGAGACCACCGAACAGGATGATCGGCCGCTCCTTCCGGTATCGGACGCGAGGCGCCAGTTCGATGACATGCCGGCCTCGGTAGGCTCGGAAGTCGGTAAGGGTCAGACGTTCGAGAATCACGCGTCGTCGCCATCGTCGAGCGCGCCAAGCGCTTCTTGAAGCCGGTCGATCTCGTCCTGGAAGCCGCCGTCGCGCTCGCGCTCGCCCTGCTCGAGTACCACGTGGAGCGGCTGCCATTCCTCGGTCAGGATCGACCGAATGCGTTCTGCCATACCGCGGCGCCTCGCGAGGCCGTCCATGGACAGCTCGAGGTCGAGAAGCTTACGAACCAGTGTGGGCGGCACGTCATGCTTGACACCGAGGTCCGCGAGGACCTCCTCGTCGGCGCTGGTAAAGGTACCAGCGTCGTGGTGCGTCCAGTCGAGATCCTCGCCGAAGACGCGCCGATAGATCGCCGGAAGGTGGTCGGCCCAGTCTGGCTCGTTGGGGTCGTTCAGCCACTCGCGCCGGATGTGGTGGAGTTCCTGGCCGGTAACGAGTTCGATGTCGTGTCCAGCCGCGCGCAGTTCTCGCTGGAGCACGAGCAGGCGCTCGAGCCACTCGCGCCGATAGCGCATCCAGTACGGGCCAGGCACATGCTTGCGAACGCGGTTGCCGTCGCCGTCGTCCTGGATGCCGCCACGGGCGAACGACACCTTGCCCGTACGCCGACGGTAGTTTCGGAATTCGCGCTTGCGGTCCGGGCGGGTGGTCTCGGCCAGGAGATTGCGGAACTCGAGCAACGGCTTCATCCATGCCTCGCCCTGCTCGACAAGGCTCTCCATGGCCTTGTCCTTGGTGACCACGGTGCAGGTCCAGCAGCCGAAGCGCGAGTTGCCGCACGACGGGGTGCTGGTGTCGATGACGATGGGGCACTCGCCGGCGTTGGAGCCGCGGTAGAGGTCCAGCAGCGCGCGGTTGTCGCCGCCCCACGGCCGCGGCGCCGACATCAGGTACTCCCACACCTCGTCCGCGGTCCAGTCGTCGATCGGCGTGTAGACGTAGGCGTTGGGCAGCGACGTGTGCCGGCCCAGGCGCGAGCCGTTGACGCGGTGTTTGGCGATAACCTGTGCACGCGTGGCGCTCTCGGCGCTGCGGGCGCCTAGCACGACAACGGCCTCGCCGTACTCCGCCACCTTGTCTAGGATGAATGCGTTGACGGGGTTGATCTTCATGCGCTCGGTACACCAGCGGAACGCCTTGGTCGGGGCCGGGTAGCCCCTACCGAGCAGGTTCACCCCGAAAGTCTGGTTCTCGGGGGGTGTGACCTGGTGCGTTGCGAGGGGGACGTCGGCGGCCGCCGCCGTCCGATCAAGCGTCGCGAGTGTCTGGCCGAGGAGGTCGACGACGACGGGCGTCTCCACCAACGTGTCAGAGGAAACGATGAAGATGCGCTTGTCGCGTTTCCCGGCAGGTAGGGAGAGTACGGCCGCGTAGACGAGCTGCAAGACGGCAGTTGAGTCCTTGCCGCCGCTGAAGCCGATGACCCAGGGCCGGTCGTCCTCAAGGTAGAGGTCCCGGATTTCGCCGATGAGGTCCTTGAGTGGGCGGCCTGCCGGCGCGAGTGCATCGGCTTGCTCCCACGCGGACTTGTAGAGGAACGATTCAGCCACCGTCGGCGTCCATGTCCCGTTCGAGGGCCTGTTCTTCGGCGGTGAGATCGAGCTCCATGCAGGTCTTGAGCAGGATGGCGGTGCGCCGGATGTTGGTCTTGGCCTTGCTGATCCTCCCATGCTGCATAGCCCGACCCTCCCAAAGCTCCTGGTTGCCGCGCGACCAGTCGATGCCCGCGAGCCGGCGGAGCCGGGCGCGCCAAACCCTAGGATGGGCGGCGACGAGATCGGCGCCGGCGGTGCCGATAGCGGACAAGGCGACGCCATGTGCGTGGATGGAGTCACGCCGGAGGTCTCCGGGGGCCACCTTGCGCTCTCGGGCGAGACGCCAGTCCGGCATAGCGTCGCAAACGGCTGACCAAAACGCCACCGCAAAATCGCGCTCGTCCGGTGTGATGGTGTCCTTGCGGCCCTTGCGCAGCAGTGCGCGGGTGGCCGACTTGATGCTGCTGAGGGTGAAGAGCTTCGTGCTCCGGTTCGAGAGGCTCGACCGCTCCATCTCGGTCATGCCCTTGAAACCATCGACAGTGAACGCGAGGTAGCGCGCGAGTTCCGAACTGGGGTCGCGCCGGTCGTAGAGCGTGCTCAGGGAGTCGCTGGGGCGGATGGCGTGCTTGTTAAGGTCGGCGAACATTTGCTGGCTGCGCTTGAGGCCCTGGTCGACGAAGAATATGACCGGAACGTGGTCGTCCCGTAGTTCCGGGCACTCTGTCAAGGCCTCTTCAACGGCTGCGCGGCGATGCTGGCCATCATTGATGAGAAGGCGAGCGTCCATGGGGAGCTCCAATGTGCCGATCGTCTCCCGTCCGTTCCCGCTGCCCACAGGCGTGAAAGCGACGGACTGGTCGACCGAGGCTGTCAGGGCCGAGACGACGTAGCTGGTCCGGTTCTGTACTAGGTATCTGGCAATCTCGGGCACGCGGTGGCGGTTGAGCGTCCGCTGCGCACGAAGTTCGGGAGGAACTTCGTCGTCGTCGAAGACGAAGAGCTTGGGGAGCAGGCGCATCGGGCACATCGCCACGTAAAACTCGGCACCGGCCTGAGCGCCCCTCAAGGCAGGGAAGGTGTGGTTGAAGCCGTCCATGCGCCATTGGAAGTGATTTTCGGAAGAAAATAGCGTCCGACGGCTTGTATGTCAATATTTTCACGTCCTGGGTTGTCAACACTGGCGGTAGTAGCGTCAGCCGGCTGGGGGGCCAGGATAGGCAAACGCCCAGGCAGCGTGTAAGGTGCGTCGCTGGTCTGTCAGCGGGGGAACGGTTGACAACGCAGACGGTAGGCGAGTCAGCGATTGCAGGCGGGGGCGTGGCCGCTCCTGCGAGTCTCTCGGCGCTGAAGTCGCACTACCGGACCGGCGTGGACGACCTAGCAGGCGAATTCTTCGGGCCGTGCGTACAGGAGGCCGTGCTCTACCGGCGGGCGGCGGGCTATTTCTCCAGCACAGCCTTGCTGACATGGATGGATGCGCTTCCCCGGCTTGTGCGGGGTGACGACGTGCAAGTCCTGCTGATTGCCGCGCCGGAACTGAACTCGCAGGACAAGGCGGTGCTTCAGGAACTCGTCGCGGAAGAGAGGCGTGCCGAGTATCGGCGGATGGTAGTCGACCGGATGCTCGAGGAGATTGTGGTCCTAGCGGAAAACCCTGCGGACGACGGCACCAGGGCCCGCGTTTTCGCGTGGCTCGTCGCAAACGGGCGTCTAGACATCCGGTTCGCGTTCCCGAAACACATCGAGGCGCCCGGCATCTTTCACGAGAAAATGGGGGTGTTCGACTTCGCGGACGAAGCCCGGGTGGCGTTCACGGGCTCCGCGAACGAGACATTGGGCGGGCACCGGCTGAATTACGAGTCGATCGACGTGTACCGAAGTTGGGTCGCCGGGGATGCCGAGCGCGTCAGGACCAAGGCCGCCCAGTTCGACGAGGCCTGGGAGAACGATGCCGAAGGTCTTGATGTCGAGCGGCCCAGCGCCGAGACGGTCGCGAGGCTGCGCGCAAGGGCACCCCGGAAACTGCCGCGCAGCCGCGTTTCGCAACCGACAGGAGGATCGGAGGACAGACGCTGGCGGCACCAGGAAGAAGCGGTCAAGGCGTTCCTCGAGAAGCGGTCCGGAGTGCTGGAGATGGCGACCGGAACCGGCAAGACCCGGACGACGTTGAAGATTCTCCAACGGCTGATCGAGTCGAGGGAACTGCAAGGCGCAGTCGTAGCAACGGACGGCACGGACCTGCTGGACCAATGGGCCGGGGAACTGGACGACTGGACGCTGCGGTCGCAACGACCGTGGCTGGTCTACCGGCAGTACGAGCGGCACAGGGAAGTGGGCGAGTTTGCACTGGGTCCAGAGGGAGGGATTCTCGTGATCTCCCGGTCTCAACTCCCGAAGGCGCTCCGGCGCATCCCACAAGCGGCGATGGGGGGGATGCTCGTGGTGCACGACGAGGTTCACGGCCTTGGTGTGCCATCCCTTGTCACCTCTCTCAAAGGGAAACACCTACCATTCCGCTGGCGTCTGGGGCTGAGCGCGACACCCGAGCGTAGTTACGACGAGGACGGCAACCGCTTCATCCTCGAAGAGATCGGGCCAACAATCTATGAGTTCCCTCTAGAGGCGGCGATCGCCCGTGGGGTTCTGAGCGAGTTTGACTACGTACCGCTCCCTTACGAGTTGACAGACGGAGACCGCAAACGGATTACTGGGGTGTACGCGCGTCGCGCGGCCCGTAAGCGGGAAGGGGATCCGATGTCGAACGAGGAGTTCTGGAACGAACTGGCGAAGGTCTACAAGACGGCGGAGATGAAGCCGCAGGTGTTCACCGAATATCTGGAGGAACACGCTGAGCTGCTCCGCGACTGCATCATCTTCGTCGAGACGAAGGAGTACGGAGACGGGCTGCTGGAAAGCTTGCACGAACACACCACGAAGTACCGCACGTACTACGCGGAAGACGACCGTGAGCATCTGGAACAGTTCGCGCGCAAGGAGATCGACTGCCTGATCACGTGTCACAGGATCTCTCAGGGCATCGATCTGCGCTCGCTCCGAACGGTGGTTCTGTTCGCATCGGCGCGGTCGAAGCTTGAGACCATCCAACGGATCGGGCGCTGTCTGCGAGTTGACCCAGACAGACCAGGCAAGCGGGCCTTGGTCGTGGACTTCGTTCGGGACAACGGCCCGAGCGCGGGCGACGGTGAGATTCCGAGCGCTGACGAAGAGAGGCGGGACTGGCTGACGTCCCTGTCGAGAGTGAGGAGAACAGAAAATGCTTGACCCGGCGCTTGAGGAGTCATTGGCGGAAACAATAAAAGAGGCCGGGCAGCCGGAGACCGTTGCCCGACGACTGACGGCCTGGCTGAGGCGGATGGCCCAAGGCTCGCCGGTGGAGGAGGATGAGGCGAGGTTCCTGACGGCCGTGTTCGAAGTGCTTGATCTGGAGGACGAGGATGCGGATTGAGATCGCAGGATGGGAGAGCGAAGGGCTTCGGTGCCCAGATGTCTCCGTGGATCTTCGCCGCGACGGACGTGTACCCCGGGTGTCACTGGTACAGATGCCGAACGGCACGGGCAAGACCACTACGCTCGAACTCCTGAACGCGGCGCTGAGCGGTTCGGCCCAGAAGTGGCGACCCGAGCAGGTGCGTGCGTACCGCAGGGGACGCGAAGGCGCCGCGGGACGATTCAAGGCGAATCTGTTGGCGGACGGCAAGCCGTTGGCGATCGAGCTACTTCTTGACTACAGCACGGGTCAGGCGAGCTATCGGTCGACCAGTCCGGGAAGCGGTGGCATCGTGCCGGTGTATCGCGTTCCACCGTCAATGGATCGCTTTTTCAGGCCGGAGTTCCTAAGACTGTTCATCTTCGACGGCGAGTTCGCCGGACGGCTGCTCGACGGTGGGCAAACAGAGGCCGACCAGGTCGTGGACGCGCTTTGCCAAGTCTACTTACTGAAGGACGCGGCATCGTTTGCACGCGACTACTGGGAAACCGAGTCGAGGGCGGATACGACACGGACAGAAGCGGGCTTGGGGAGGTTGCGAGACAAACGCGACCGGCTGGTGGCGCGGGAAGCCAGGGTCGCGGACGAACTGGACGGGGCGAAGGCGGAGATCGGGGCGTTGAGCAAGGCCGTGGGCGAGCTTCGCGAAAAGATAAGGCAGAGAATCGATAACGTGGCCGAGACAAGGGGTCAGCGTGACGAGGCCGAGTCGGAGCGGGGAGCCGCGCAGAGCGATGTGGCGGAAAGACGGGCGAAGCTGATGACCGCGCTACGCCTACCGCACGCGATTCACCCCGAACTGGCCGGTCGGCTGAAGGAACTTCGGGACAATCTAGACCGTGTGCGACTGCCGGAGAACACGTCGGCACAGTTCTTCGAGGAGCTCGTGGAGGAGGAAGACTGCATCTGCGGCAGGCCGATGGACGAGGCGGCCAGTGAGGAGATTCGGGCGAGAGCAGAACGGTACCTCGATGCGGACGACTCGGGAGTCATCAACGCGCTGAAGCAGGACATCTCTCGCTACACGGAAGATCCGGGGGATGCGAAAGAGGACGCAGGATACGAACGGGTTGTACGCCTGCGGAAGGAACTCACCGAGGCCGTACGCCGGGAATGGCTGGCGGGCCAGCGCGTCCGCGTGCTCATGGATCGCCTAATCGAGGCGGGCGACAAGGAACTAGAGGCCTGGCAGGCCGAAGTTGCCTCGAAAGAGGAGCGGGCTAAGGAATGTCAGCGATTGGTGGATGAAATCGAGGGCCTCGGCGTCGGTGACCCGAACGCCGAGAGATCCAAGCGCCTGCGTGTCATTCGCCGGGAGATTGGCAAGCTGAACGACCGGATCGCGCAGATCGAGGGTACGGTTCGGCTGCGCAGTCAGACCCAGTTAATTGCTTCGCTTCTGGACGACGCGACGGAACGAGCGCGGACGACGATCAAGGCGGAGCTGCTGGAGGAGTGCAACAGCCGCCTGTCGGTGATCCTCGAGAACGACCCGCTGACGATCGACAGGATTGATCGCTCGATCCGTCTTCGAGGTCAACGCGGGGCGAGCGCAGGGCAGACGCTCGCGATCGGCTATACGTTCCTGATGAGCGTATTGAACCGGGGGCAGAACGACTTCCCGCTCGTGGTGGACAGTCCCGCCGGCCCTATCGACAAAGGGGTGCGGCGACGGATCGGGCAGCTGCTGCCTACGTTGTGCAGCCAGTTCCTCGGCTTCACCATCAACACAGAGCGGGAAGGCTTCGTCGACGCTCTCGAGTCCACGGTCGACGAGATCGCTTACCTCACGCTGTTCAGGAAGACGCCCGGTACTCGACGTATGATGGATGCCCTGCCGCAAAGCGGGTACACGGAAACGGACAACGCAGTACTGGTTGAGGACCGGGGATACTTCCTCGGCTTCGATATCGAGGAGGAGGAAGAAAATGCCGTTCAGGCTTCGTGAGGACGCCGAACGCTGGTTCAAGGAGCTGGACGGGAAGGAGCCCGCGAAGACTAAGTTCGACCTGTACTACTTTTGCTTGGTGGCCGGACTCGCGAGCGGACGGACGAGCGACCCGTCCGCCTTCGGGGCGCGGGAGATCATCGACGAGTTCATCCAGGACTACCAACCGGCCCAAAACCTACTGATCGGACTGCTGGTCACGGCGGAGGTCCGGCTGAGCGGCATGGACCTCAGCGAAAAAGCAGCCGTTCGGGGGGTGTTCAAGCGCTTAGTGACGCCGGGGTCCAAGACTCAGCTTACCGACGAAGGAATGCGCTGCATGAACGCGTATGCGAGCGGAGGGTATGACTATTTGGCCGAGTCCAGAGATAGTGCGCCGGCGTCGCCGGAGGAGTTCATTCGAGATTTCGTTGGCTTCGTTGATGGCGCGGTCGCCGGACCCGGCAGTGGGAGTTGATGGAATGCCGAGAAGGAACGGCGCGCACCAGTAAGGCAAGGACATGCCAGCAAGAGATTCAATCAAGGCGTTGCCGACCAAGGCATTCTTTGTGGAGATGCTAGTTCGCGATATTCCGGTCGAAAACGCGGTTCTGGACCTCGTGGACAATTGCATTGACGGGGCGAGAAGGCTCCGGCCCGAGGAAGGCGCCGAGTACTCCGGTTTGACTGTGACGGTCAAGTTTGACCGGGAGAGGTTCCTGATCGAGGACAACTGCGGCGGCTTCGATGTAGCCAAGGCGGAGACGTACGCGTTCCGGTTCGGTCGACCTAGCGACGCTGATGCCACGCCACACTCCATCGGCCAGTTCGGCGTCGGTATGAAGAGAGCTCTGTTCAAGTTTGGGAGGTACTTTGAGGTCAGTTCGACCACACCTAAAGAGCGTTGGTCGATGCACGTGGATGTGGCGGAGTGGCTGGCGGACGAAGAAGGATGGACATTCTCTTTCGACGACGTGACGCCTGGTGAGTTTGGCCCCGATGAGTTGGGGACGAGGATCGAGGTGCGGAATCTGCGCTCAGAAGTGGCAGCGAGATTCGCGTCCCCACGCACCGACCGCCAACTGGCTGAGATGATTCGGTCGCACCAAGGGCAGTTCCTGGCGCGCGGGTTGCGCGTGACCTTCAACGGCAGGGAGCTGTCTGCTGCGGACCTCAGCGTGCGATCGGGCGGCAAATTCAACCCGGGCATCGAGTCGCTCATGTTCGACGAGGGCTCAGGCGCACCGGTGACGATAAAGCTGATCGTGGGAGTGTCAGATCCGAGCCCGGCGAAGGCAGGGTGGTATGTCGTGTGCAACCGACGGGTGATCGTAGCCGCGGACCGGACGGAACTTACGGGGTGGGGTACGGCGGGGGAGTCGCGAGGGCTGCCGAAATATCACAATGACTATGCGAGGTTCCGCGGCGTGGTTTTCTTTGACTGTGACGATGCTGGCAAGGTGCCTTGGAACACGACGAAGACGGGGTTGGACGACGCCGCGACGGTGTGGCAACAGGCATACGATCGGATGATTGAACACTCGCGGTCGGTGTTCGAGTTTTTGAACGAGCTCGCCAACGATGTCGCAGAACACGGAGGCGAGCGGTCGAGGTTGTTGAAGGCGTTGACGGATGACACAGTGCTCACCGATGTCGGGGAGTTTGGGGCAGTAGACCAGCGCTTCGAGTGGGACAAGGAGCCACGAAAGCTCGCACCGAAGACAATTGGCATCCACTACTGGCGGGAGGAAAGCAAGATCGAAGCGCTAAAGGGGATTCTCGGCGTTGGATCAGCTAAGGCTGTGGGTGAGAACTCTTTCGACTGGATGTACCGGACGAGAGTTGGAGACGATGAGTGACGCAGAGTTATCGACTTGTTGATTACTCGCTGCGGTCGGGAAAGTTCGCGGAGCGGAAGATGCTCTCCGAGTTGATGTCGCGCCTCAGGCCGTTCGCGCCGGTGCAGGAGTATGTTTACGTCGGGTTCGGATCGATCTGGTTCGCAGATTGCGTTCTATTCCACAAGGCCTTAGGCATCCGCGAGATGATCTCGATAGAGCGCGTGCTGGCCCACGCGGAACGGTTCGAGTTCAACAGGCCGTTTGCGAACATCGACTTGCGGTTCGGAACGGCGGCGGAAGAGCTGGTGAACCTAGACTGGAGTAGGCGCCAGATCGTGTGGTTGGATTACGACGATCCGCTCTCGCTTGGCATCCTGGGTGACCTGCGAACGGTTGCGAACAGGGCGGGGAGCGGCACCATGCTGGCGGTAACCGTACAGGCAGAGCGGCTCTTTCGCGGTACGTCTGACGATGACGACCTCGAACCTATCGAGACGCCGGGGGCATTTCGCGATGAGTTCGGCGACTCTCGCACACCGGCAGATCTCGCGTACGAGGATCTCACGGGCTGGGGATTGGCGAAGACGACGCGAATGGCGGTTAGAGAGGAGATTGAGCACGGCCTATCGCGCCGTCGACAAGGGATGCGAGATGGCGGGGGGTTGGCATTTCGACAGGTGGCGGCCTTCGAGTACAAAGATGGGGCTAGGATGACGACGATCGTAGGCGTCTTTGTCAATGCTGACGAGGAGGCCAGCTTCGACGCATGCGGCTTCGAGAAGCTGGGATATTACCGTGCCACCATGGACTCCGTCGTACGAATCAGCATACCGAAGCTGACGCCGAGAGAAATGCGGCATCTAGAACGCCTCCTACCGGGAGAGCCCACCAAGGAGGAACTTGGAGCCATACCACCTTCTGATGCGCGGCACTACGGCGGCTTCTACCGCTACCTGCCGAACTACGCATCGTTTGAACCTTAAGCCCAGACTTATGCGGAATGGGGCGACAGGCGAAGGCAAAATGAAACTGCACTATGAAGTAAAGGAGAAAATGGTTTCTCTCGCGGGCGCGTGCTTCTGGTACTGGGACAGCTTCTACAGCTTTCTCGACTCATCAGGGGTACCGAGTGCAATTCGGCGTCGGTATCCGAGGGAGTCATTCAACAAGTACCAGACCATGCGGAATGTCCTCGAGAGTCTGGAAGAGGCCGGAAGGGAGGATGTAGTCAACGCGTTGGTTTCGAACTTCCACCGGCTCAGAGGGGCAGTGGACCGGGACTCGCTGGACGTAGCCAAGGCTAGGGAGATGCTGGAAGAGTTCCGACAGATGGTGGGCCAGGATCCCCTTGATGCCGAGATCGCCAGGAGGGGACGCCAGAAGAAGCGGGAGGCAAGGAGTAGGTCGATTGATAGAGTGCGCAGTCGGCGGCGGGACCTGGCTGGTATGGACAGGAAATTCACAGAACTCACCATTTCGAAGAGCGTCAATGCGCAGAAGCGAGGCTTTGAGTTAGAGCGCCTGTTCTTTGACCTGCTTGTCCACTTCGAGTTCGAGTGTCGTCGACCATACCGCGGTGTGGGGGAGCAGATCGACGGGCACCTTCGTTACGAGAAGTTTGACTACTTAGTTGAAGTGAAATGGACCAAAAAGCTGGCGAGCCAAGCCGACCTATCCGTTTTCGACGGGAAGATTCGAGGTAAGGCTCAGAGCACGCGGTGTTTTTTCCTTTCGGCGAATGGATTCGATGAACATGCTATTGATAGGTATTCGGGGGATGCACCGCGAATCGTCCTAATGACAGGGGAAGACCTTGCGCTCGTTCTCAATGGCCGGATGACGTTTGACGACGGGATGAAGGCGAAGGTGGACGCGATTGTCAGGAAAGGCCGAATACTGCTTCCTCTCCGAGAGGTTGCGGCTTGAGGGTTCGTTTTGCTGAGAGAACCCAACTTCCCCCCTTGGCTCTCAAAGGGGTCCATTGCGTCGCGTGGCAAGTAGCAGCTTCAGCCGCCTTGGGCAGCATGGGATGGGCCTGACGCTGAAATCTGATAGCGAGGGTCACCCCAGAGCGTCCTGCGGACAGGATTCGGCCTTGTAATCCCCCGGTGGTCGCCAAGCGCCTCCGTGACGCCTTACGACCTAGTGGGTCCACCGCAGAGTCGGCTAGGATGTTTCGAGGTCAAAACAAGATGGGCTGGTCGATGGTGAGCAGCCGAGCGCGGGGGCATGTGTTGAGGATTCCGGCCAGAGAGCCGTTGCTGATGGTGCACGGCTTCACAGCTCGCGGTCGCGTTCTGGCAAAGTACTGGACGATGGGGATCCGCTGGAATCGACTGTACAGGGATGGCTTGGGCTGGGGCAAGAAGCGTTGGCCGCAGGCAACGGTTCTTGTGACGCCTCGGCGTTAGCCGACAATCGCATATGGTATGGCCTCCTGTGGTCGGTTGAGGTTGGCGATGGCTGGCGAGGACAGTTTGTATGTGGGCATTCGCGGGCATGTGGTGCGGGTGCGCAAGCGCGACGGCGAGGAGCTTTGGCGGACGAAGCTGAAGGGTGGCTCCTATGTCAACGTGGTGGTGGAGCCGGATGGCCTCTTCGCCTACACCCAGGGCGTGCTTTACGCCCTGGATGCCCTGAGCGGTGCGATTCGCTGGCAGAACGGGCTGCGGAAGCTTGGCTACAGCCACGCGATCGTGGCGTCCGCGAACCAGACGCCGGTAGCGGTCGCGGCGATTGCCCAGGCGGCGGCGCAGGCAGCCAACGCCGGCGGTGGTTCGAGTTGATCCGCGGCAGAGTCGCCTATGCCCTCGGGAAGCTTGCCGTTCAGTCTTCGGCTTCGACGCGAACGAGGCGAAACTGCACCGGGTCGTAGAAGCGCTCGATGAAGGCGTTGATGTCGCTGAGGGATAGCGCGGCTGCGCGAGTGGGGAGGCTCTCGAAAAGACCCTCGGGGAAGGCGAGCCGCCGCTCGGTGAGATGTTCGGCCAGGATTCGGCGGGGCGTCTGGCGTTGGAACAGGCGCCGGCCGGTTAGGTTGCCCACCGCGTCGTTGCGTTCGTCCTCTGTGATGCCTTCGGCATGAAAGGTGGCAAGCGTGTCGCGGAAGATGCGCTCGGTGCGGCCCGCGTTGGCGGTGTGGGTGAACGTGCGGATGGTGTGCACGAGCGGACGGTGGATCGTGCCGTAGCTGCGTGCGGACACGGTGTAGGTCTCGCCGGCGTCGTGGCGGAGGGCCACGTACATGCGCGAATAGAAGTGGCCCGTGAGCACGTGGCTGGCGATCTGGAAGGCGGGGTAGTCGGGGTGGTGCCGGGGAGGCGCATCGCGCACCAGAGCAAGGTACACCTGCGTCAATCGCGGCAAGGTCACGGTGGTTTCGTCCGGCCTGGCGGCTGGGGGCCGCATGGTCTGCAACGTCTCGTGGCGCTCCGTGGCCGTGGTCGTCAGCGTTTCGCCCGGCAACGGTTGGGGAGGGGGAAGAAAGCCATCGAGCAACGGTTCGACTCCCGCTCGGCCGATGCTTCCAGATACGGCGATGACGCGGCCCGGCACCCGCACCACGGCATCGCGGGCGCTGACGAGCCTTGCCTCGTTCGTGGTGCCGCCAGCCGGCTCCTCCCACGGGCGTCGGCGCGGGTCGTCTTCCGCCAGCAGCAGGCGGGCGCTCGCTTGCGTCAGCGTGAATTGCGGGTCCTTGCGATTGGCATCCCAGGCTAGGTCACGTTGCTGGTGCCAGCGGCCGAGTTCCGAGGTGTCGAAGTCGCGATTTGCAAGCACGTCGCGCATCAAGGTCAGCAGGGCGCCGGTGTCCTCGGCAAGGCATGTTGCCTGCAGCCAGGCGGAGACGGTGGCCATGCCGACATCGAGCTCCACGCCGAGCCGATCGGCACGAGCGAGGAGGCGACGTTCGGGATCATATGCCTGGATAGAGAAGGCGTCGGCGGCGTGGTTGTCGTGCGCCCAGGCGGACCAGTTGCCAACGGGGAACTCCAGGCGCACGTGGACCAGAGGCGTGCGATGGTCTTCGAGCAGGAAAACCGTGTCGGTGCCCATCTGCCATTGTTCGATGGTCGGCGGCGCCGTTGTGGCGTGGGCTGCGAAGGTGGTGGCTGCTGCCAGCAAGCTGGCCAGAAGCTTGGCCCGAAGTCGGGGCACCTTCATGGCGCGAACAACGGATAGAGCCAGCCGAAGGCGGCGATGTACCAGGGCACGTGCTCGGGCTTGAGGAACACGCGCACGCCTTCAGCACTGCCGATGTGGCGTTGCCAAAGGGCCTCCACGTCGGCGCGGGTGACTCGGCGGATGTGTTCGGATTGTTCGAGCGCGTAATGCACGTCGCCGTAGCGCCAGTGGGCGGTGCCGATGGCACGGGCCATGTCCTCGGCGTAGTAGCGTCGCTCCAGGTCGTTCACCAAGAGCGCGCGCTTGGCGGCGGCCACGGTTTCGTCCGTCAGCCATTCAAGCCGCGACATATCCGCCAAGGTCTCCTCGATCAGCCGAAATGCCGTCGTCTCGCGCCGATAGGGAAGATAGGCCGCCCCGAAGGCGAGCACGTTGCCGCGTCGGAAGAACAGACCCTCCGTCATCGCGAACACGGCCATGCGGCGACGCCGCACCAGTTCTTCCTCGAACGGGTCCACCGCGCTCCTTGCCAGCATTTGATGCAACACCCGCACCGCCTCCCGATTGGCAGGATCCGTCGGCAAGGGGAAGGCCATCGCCGCCACCTTCACCGGCGGCAGGTCTTCGGTGAAGGAGACTGCGCGGCGAAGCTCCCAGCCGTACACGTCCGGGATGTCCGGCGGCGGTGCCCCGCGCGCCGGCACGGCCCCGAGAGTCTGCCGCACCTCGGCCATCGTCGCCGCCGCATCCACGGGCCCGACGATCACGAGATGGGCATTGCCGGGGCCGTAGAGCGTCTGGTAGAAGCGCCGGGCGCCGGCCAAGGTGGCGCGTTCGATGTCTTCCTGAGTGCCCACGGGACTGATGGCATACGGGTGACCGGCCAGCACGGCCCCCTGCACGCTGGTGCCCACCCTCGTCAGCGGGTTGTTCTCGATCCTGAGGCGCAGTTCCTCGGTGACGATGCGCTTTTCGTTGGCGAGGTTCTCCTCGGTCAGGTTGAGGTGTGCCATGCGGTCCGCTTCCATGGCGAGCACCTGGCCCAGCCCCGCTGGGGCGAGAGCCGAGACATAGACCGTCTCGTCGAGCGACGTGTAGCCGTTCCACGAACCGCCGCCGCGGGTGTGGTGGCGCATCAGTTCGTCTTTGGCGAAGTTGGCGCTGCCGCCGAACATCAGGTGTTCGAACAGGTGTGCGAAGCCTCGGCTGTCCTCGGCTTCGTTGGCGGAGCCGACGTGATACCAAACCTGCGTCGCCACCACGGGCATGTTCGTATCGGCGAGGATGGAAACGGTCAGGCCGTTTTCGAGCCGCTCGTGCAGGAGATCCGGCGCTGGCGGGCTGGCCGCGACCGTAGCGGCGACCAGCATCCAGAGAGCGGCAGCGGTGCAGCGGCTGCCGTAGGGGCAACCCCTCACGTCCGTTTTTTCACTGCGGCATGCGCGCCCTAAAGGGCGCGTTGGCAGTTCGCTTGCGCGAACTGCTGGCCTTCGTCGCTCGCATTCGCTCGCACCTACGGCTTGCAGCCTGTCGCACTTCGCCGCTTCGCGTCAAAGTCCGACAGGCTGCAAGCGCAGCCGCACGCCGGCGAAGATGCCCCGAGGAGCGCCGGGGCTCACGAAGCGAGGGTTCTCGAAGTCCCGGAACAACGGCACCTCCACTTCCGCCGGCGACTCGCCGATGAGGCCGAAGCTCTCGTACTCCTCGTCGAAGGCGTTCTCGATGCGCAGGAAAAGCTTGGCGCTCGGCGTCGCCTGCCATGTCATGCGCAAATCTAGCACCTGATAGCCGGGCAGCCGGGGAAGCCCGTTCGACTCGTCGCCGCGCAGGTATTGACCGCCGTGTGCGACGAGATCGAAGCCGATCTCAAAGCCGCTGCCCACGGCGTAGTCGGCGCCGAGCTTGAAGGACTGGTCCGGCAAGCCCGGGATGCGGCTGCCCGAACGGACGAGGACTTCGCCGTCGTCGTCGGCGAAGCGATGGTTCGGGCTCAGCACGTGGAAGTCTTGCCCGAAGGTGGCTTCGAGCCGGGTATAGGCGGCACGCCAGTCGAGCCGACCCAGCGAACCGCTCAGTGCGAGTTCGACGCCAGCGCGGCGGGTTTCGTCCACGTTGGCGAAGAGGCCCGTGGCGCGGCCGGTGGTCTGGAACAGGATGTCGTCGGTGTTGATGGAGTGGAACAGCCCCAAGTGGTAGCTGATGCCGGCCACCAGGCCCCGGGCGCCGGCCTCGAAGCCGCGCGTCACCACGTCGTCGAGGGGGGGATCGGCCAGAAAGGCGTTCGGCAGGCGGCACTCGAACTCCTCGTCGTCGCCGAACTCGGCGGCGCGCTCCAACACGTGCTCGTTGCAGGCGAGTTCGATCGGCGTGGGGGCTCGCGAGGACATACCGATGCCGGCATAGAGGCTTGCCGAGTCGGTCACGTTCCAGACCGCGCCGAGGTGGGGATTGACACGGAAATAGTCGTGCTCGCCGTCGAGTTCCGGGCGCTCGCCGGAGCGGTCCTCAAGCGTGACGCGAGTGTCGTTCATGCGCGCCGATGCGGTCACGGTGAACGCTTCGCTGGCATCGACGGAGGCGGTGAGGTAGAGGCTCCGGGTTTCGGTGCGCGTGTCGATGCGGGTGGCGAGATCGTCGACGAACGTGCCAGTGCCGAGGCCCTCGGTGCTGCGAGTGTCCGGGTTCAGCTCGGCGAGTTCGGTCACGGAGTGGAAGTTGGTGTCGCCGCGATACCAAGCGACGCCGGCGAGAGCGCGCGCTTTGGCGCCGAACAACTCGCCGGTGAAGGTCGCATGCACGTCCCCGCCGCGGCTGGTCTGGCGGCGACGGCTGATGTTGTTCACGGCGTCGTCCGCTAGCTCGCCGGTTCCGGAGAGATCGTGTGTGAGGTCGTCCACGTCGAACTCGTCGTCGTCAGCGGCTTGGTTGAGGAAGTCCTCGAGGGCCTCGGCGTCCGCAAACTGGCCCTCGCACACGTCGTCGTCGTCGAGGCCAATCTCCTCGAGGTCGTCCTCCTCGAGCCCTTCGATCAAGCGGTCGCCACCGCCCAACTCGCACTCGGCGAACTCGCTCGCATCGCCGTTGAAGGCGTCGGCGCCGCCGGCGCGGTGGAAGAGGTTAGCGGCCACTTGGATGCCGTCCGACAACTCGCGGGAGGCATCGAGCGACAGCATCGTCATGGTGTTCTCGGTGCGATCCGGGGCGGTGAAGATGGCCTTGCGGTCGAGTGCCAACAGCTCCACCGGCACGGCGCCGTTGCCGAGCAGGTCGCTGGTGGCCCGATGCGCTCGGAGGTGCATCTCGGAACCCGCGCCGCGCCAGCCCACGCTGCCGAAGGCGTTGCCGGCGCTGGAGGCGGAAAGATCGCGCCAACCGTCTTCATCGAACCCGTGAGCACCGATGTGATAGGCCAAGGCACCAGACCCAACCGCGCGATTGCCACCCACATCCGCCGCCACCACGCTCCGACCGTGCGAGCCGCCCCAGGCCTCGAGCCCCATGCCGGGCGAGCGGAACCCATCCTTCATGCGCAGGCTCAAGGCGCCGCCGAGGGTGTTGAGCCCGAACGCGGGATTGGCGCCGCCCATGAGCTGGACGCTGTGGATCGCCGTGACCGGCATCAAGTCCCAGTTCACGGTGTCGCCGAGTGGTTCGTTGAAGCGCGCTCCGTTGACGTGTACGGCGATGCCCTGCGCGAGGCCCAAGAGCGGTGAGGCGGTGTAGCCGCGATACTGCAGATCGGGCTGCAAGGGGTTGTTCTGGGCATCGTTCAGGCTGACGCTGGTGAAGTTGCGTTCGAGAAAGTCGGAGAGGTCGAGGCTGAGTGAGCGATCCACCTGATCGGCGTCGGCGGCTTGGCTGGCGTAGGGGAGCTTGGCCGCGGGCATTCCGGTGCGGTCGTCTGGGGCTGTTGCCACGACGACGATTTCCTCGATCAGGGCTTCGTTGTCCGCACCGGTCAGGGCTGCACTTGTGGCCAATGCCGTGGCGCAGACGATTGTGACGAGCGCCCCCCTGCCGGTGCGCCCAAGGCGCGATCCTCTCGTGGCACCGCAAGGGCCAAGGAACGGCGTGGCTGGGCCGTAGGCGGTGCCGAGCGGAAGCGAGGTAGCGGGCCGGCCATCATGGGGCGCTCCCTTACATGGACCAAATCGCCTAACACGCTGGTTCTTTGGCAACCTGAATCGAAGTCGGAGCCCTGGGGGCGAGGTCGTCTCGCCCTCGCACGCGCCGACAGGCGCGCGAATCTCGCGGAAAAAGATGTGCAGCGCGGTTCGCGCCTTGCGGCGCGCGGGAGGGCAAGATGCCCTCCCCCCCAAGGCCCCCGCGGCCTTGAAGGCAGGAGAAGCGGCCTTGTGCCCTGTGCGTCGGCGACCCCGCGTCCTCGCCGGGCTGGAAAACTCCGAAGGCGCTCCCGGAGCGTTGTTAGTCATCCCAGACATTCTCCCAGTGGCCGGATTGCGCGGAGCGGTACATTGCGAGGGCAGTGCGCAGTTCGCCCAAGGCCTTCTCGGGGTGTGCGGCCAACTCCGTGCCGTGCAGAACTGCGCTGGCGAAATCCTTGAGTTCCTCGCCGTAGCTGTCCACCTTGCCGGGGAAGCCCTGCATCACTTCCGTGCCCTCGGGGTGGGTGGCGTTGAAGAGCAGCAGACGGCCTTCCCGGCCATGCTCGATGACGATCTCGCCGCCCGTGCCGGTGACGCGAAAGTCCTCGGTGGGTGCCACGGGGCTTGCGTGCAATAGGGCGTCGAAGGTGGCTGTCACGCCGCTTTGGAAGCGGAACAGTGCGTGGGCGAAGGATTCGCCTTCCATCGCCTCAATGTGGCGGCCGGTGACGGCGATGACGGCGTCGATCTCGCCGAGCAGCATCCGCAAGGGACGGATCCAATGCGCCCCGCCGTCGATGCTGATGCCGCCGCCGGCGCGCTTGAGGCGAAAGCGCCACGGAATCGGGTCTTCCGGATCGACGTTGAGCGGGTCGTAGAAGCAGGCGCGGGCAGTGATCACCTCACCAATCTCGCCAGCGTCGATGAGTTCGCGCGCCCGAATCACATCGGGCCAATACTGCGCCTGCTCCGCCACCATGAAGACCGTGCCGGCACGCTCCGCCGCTTCGAAGATGCGCCCGGCTGCGGCAAGGTCGGGCGCGATGGGCTTTTCGAGCACCAGATGCTTGCCGGCGGCGAACACCTGCCCGGCATACTCCTCGTGCAGATCGTGCGGCAACATCAGGTCCACCGCATCGAAATCGCCGTCGGCCAGTGCATCGGCCAGCGACGTGAACGCGGCGGCGCCGGTACGTTCGGCCATGGCCTCGGCCCGCCCCGCATCCGCATCCACCACCGCAGTCACGTCGATGTCCGTCGCCACATAGCGAATGCCGCGCCAGTGCGCCCGAGCGATGTTGCCGCAACCAACCAGTGCCAGCTTCAGACGCTTCGATTCGGTCATGGCGTGGGCTCGTGAGTCATCTGGCGATTCCCGCAGTGCGACCCTGCAAGCCTAGCAGCCTATAGGACTTCGGACGGCGACCTGCACTGACTTGTCGAACGGCTCAGGCGGTCACCGCCGTCGTCGAGGGTGCCGAGGGCTTCAGACGCCCTGCCGGACGATGAGTTCATCCCCGTCAAGGGCAATCTTGAGTGTCTGTGTGAGGCGGGCAAGGCCGCGTGCGAGATCGCTGTTGCGTCCGGCGAACGCGACGTCGTCGAGACGACGGACGCCAACAGCCATCTCGGCTGCCGTCAAAGCTACAAGGGCGGCAATCAACACTGGAGTGCCATTGCGAAGGCTCGATCCCACGGCCATGCTGCAGAAGATGATAGGGTTCCGCAGAGGCGCCCCGTGGCGAGCGCACATGCGAAGGGTCAATGCGCCTCACGGTAAGGAGCACAAGGATGACTGCCCGAGAGACACCGGAGATCAAGCGCCAAGCAAGACTTAGGCGTGTCAAGGATGTGGTGGTGAGTGCCGTCGGCATCGGCATCGCGGTGCCGCTCGGGTTCGGCGTCCTGTTTGGGGGTCTCTTTCTTTTTGCCGCACTCAGCGACTTCGACTACGAGGAGTACCAGCGGGGGCAGAAGCTGATGGAATGCCTGAAGGAGGCCAAGGTCAAACGTGCCGCCGACTACTGCCAAGTCAACTGGGGACCGAACGGTAAACATAAGTGATCTAGTAGCGAACGTGGTGTCGTGGTCGGAGAGAGCTTGGTGGAGGAGTCCGGCGACATGGACGAGAGAGAGTTTGCGTCATTTAAGCGCTTGGTCGATGGGGGGAAGATCGCCGTAGGGGTCAACCTGACTAGTGCGAACGTGCCGGGTATGCCGGGATACCGCGGTTACGAGAACTCACTTGCAATGTGGGGGAGCATCGTCGCTGTCGTACTGGTCTTCATCGGATACGGCTGGCTGATCGGGCTCCTCTCCCTGCCCATCTGCATCGGGATCTTCCTGATCGCCGGCCGAATCGTCCAAAAGCGCGCCGGGGGCCGGACCAAACAGTGGGCTCTGCACAGCGCTTCTCGTTTTCGAACAGCGTGGGACGCAGGCGTAGTGTCGGTAAGGGACACAGAGTCCGGTCGGACTGCAATCTCCGCACGTGGTGACAGTTTGGGCGAGTTCCTGCGTGGGACTGAATGTGCGTGAATGAGGGGTTTGGCACCGATGGCGAGCCGCTCGAAGACAGCTCGGAACGGTGTTCTCTAGGACCGCAGGCCGCGACGGATCCTGAAGCAAAGAGGCCCGACGCCGGTCAAGACCGAGTCGCTAAGGCGAGGAGGTGTAGGACCCGTGCGCACCACCGGGCGGCGATTGCCGCGACCTTCGACGAGAACGGTCGCCTTCGCAAACCGCAAAACGGCCGCTTCCCGGACTGCAATGTATTGGCCCGGCGCCATGCACAAGCCGTTGACAGGTGTTGGCTGCGGCGTTATGTGCCGGCGAGGGGAAGGACGCCCCCGGCGGTCCGGCCAGTGACTTTGGGCGTTCGCCGTCAGTGCTGGCCATCCTTAAGCGGTCCTGCCTTGGACGCTTGCGTGCGGTCTCGTACCTTGGCGGATGTAGTGTTCGAAGTCCTCGCGGAAGTTACTTGAGGGCGTTTGCAGGGGCTCCATGGCACCGGGGGGCGTGCAGGCAGAAGGTGTTGGTGGGGCCGCTGATGAACTGGGCATTGTGGGCGAGGATGTCGAGGTCGCCCTCCTCGCCGCGGCCTTCGAGGATGTCGATGAGAAGCGACTCCACCCAGGGTAGCCCGTCGTGGCAGCGCGTGGCAGAAGCCGCTGCGGAGACCGCCATGAAGATCGCAACCTGGTCCGTGAATAGGTGTTGCAGGTGTTGCGTCACGTCAGGCCCTCGGCTGCGAGTACCGAGGCGGCTCGTCGCGAAGGGCCGCGGGCGGCACGAAGCCCTTGGGGAGCCTGCCGCTCCGTTGGGCGATGAGAAGTTGACGGTCCATGTGGTTCTCCGCTTCGGGTTGCGACGCTGCGCTGCGTCGGTCCCGAACGGCTGTGCCCGCGCAGGCCGGTCACCTCGCGCCAGCGAGGTCGGTGCGAAGCGGACAACCCTCGGGGGCTGACCGGCCGAGCACGGGTGCCACGCTGAGGCAGCCGACGGACGAACCGGCACTGGGCAACTGGGGCTGGGCGATGGACCCGAGAGTCCGCGAGCGCGGAAGGACATGCGCGATGGCGTCGGGCTTCCGTTGCGGCGGTTCCGTAAGGTGCCTGGCAACGCGTCCGATCTCACGGCGTGTGCGGCCGGCGAGTGAGCCCACCGGTTCACCCGGTCGTCAGTCGCGGCCTCTTCCCCCGGAGGACGGAAGCGATCGTTGCCCGCCGCAGGGGCGCGGCGTAGGGTCTCGTGTTCCTCCCGCGGCTGGCGCCTATCGCCGGCGGAGGACCTGCTGGTCGACGGCGCTGGGCCGTCGACCGCGGGTCGCTGACGCTCGACATCGAGCTGCGGCCGGCCACCGGCAGCCATTTCGTCGGCTTGCGCCCGGTTTGCGAAACCGCGAGCCCGTGTGCGTGTATTCCCCAAAACACTCATAGAGCGCGGGCGAACTGGCAGCCCCCGGCCGCACGCGCCGCCCGATTGGCGGTTCGCGGGGCAGTCGGTCGTGGCCCGGGGCGGCCGGCTCTACGTCGCGAGCTGATTTGTGTGCCAGCCTCTAGGCTCCTCAAAGGCGTGGGACTGGCAGATCAGGTATCAACCGGCGACCGGACCGGCGGACGCCGCGATCGATAATGTGTGGACGAGGGTGAGGACCGTGGAAGTGGAGGACGTTTACCGTGGCCAAGGCGGGACGATGGCAGTACGGGCGCTGCCTTCCGCATTTCGACCTCGTGGGCAATGCCCGATTCAAGGCTCTAGATGAAGGTCAGGAGACGACGGCCTGACGATGCGAGTGGCGCTTGCGCGACCATGTGTGGGGCGACAGCGTCGCTTGCTTGTGGACTAAACTCAAAGACCCAAGGGGCTGAAAGAGCGGACGAATGATCCAGGAGCCCGCAAAATCGGCGCCGGCGAAAGACCCTGTTGTTGCGGCATCTGTCAGGCGCCCTAGTCCATTCGATGCCGTCGTTGGCTACGAAGAGAAACCCCCGGGTGCAGCGTATCCACGGGGACCCGGAAAAGTTCGGTTCCTGGGGACGATCGAGTGGAACTGGGGCTCGATGCAGGAGCGAGTGCGCTCCTACTACCTGCACAGGGCAAGGCGCCATTGGGTGCTGTGGACGAAGGTGCCGGACGAGTGGGAACGTCCACAGTGGATGCCACTCGCGTACGTGCCGCTCGCACAGGCAACGCGCGAGGAGGCGGCGTTGCATCTGGTCGCTGATTCTCTGCGGTACGAAAGGGACCGTGCAGGATTAGACCGGTTCGAGGCCGTCACGTCCGCTGGTCACATCACCAGACAGGAGTGGGACGCCATCGCGTGGGCCATCTGGCCGATGGACGAGGCGGCTCCTCCAGTCGAAGACAACTATCCCGTAACGCAATGGCTCGCGGTACCACCAGGCGAGGAGCACCGCGTTGCCGCGGTTCTCGCGGCCCTGCACGATGCCGCCTTCGGGTGGGACGTAATCCAACGACGGAAGGATGAGGAATACCGCGAATGGCGGCGGCGTCGGGATGAGTTCGGATGGGAGGGGCTCGAGTCGCGGTTGGCATTCGATCCGTGGGCGCGCGTTGATCACGTTGATGTCCGGCTGTTCGCGCGTGCGTTGGCGCACGTTGACACGTCCGCGGAGATCCGTGGAGACATGGAAGCGATGAAACTGATGGCCTTCCTACAGCCGACCTTTCTACGCCATGGCACAGGGCGCGCGGGCGACCCGGAGAACAAGCTACCGAATGTGAAGTGTTCGGTGACGCAAGGCGGCGTGACGTACCACTCGGTCGATGGAGGGGATAAAGCCAACGCCATCGCGGTGGAACTGTGGATGACACTCCCGAAGTACTTCGTACACTTCGAACGGCCATGGACACCCGAGGCTGGCGAACGCCTTCGAGCCTACCTCGCCCGGCCGGGCTACGTCATTCCGAGGGGAACTGGCACTAGGGAAGCCGCAGGCTCAATGGCTGCAGTGTACATGGCACTGACGGGGATGCTAGCCAATAGGGTGCCGCGATCCATGTCATACGTGATCGGACGCTGGATCGTGCTCATCCAGGATGAGATTTCGACGGAGGAACGGAACGGCGTCACATGGCGGAACGTACTTCCTTTGGCTGCTCGGACGAGCCGCGCCGAAGAGTGCGAGCACAAACGCGTGGGGGTGGTCGTCAGCTGGATGTGGCAGACCGTGCTGCCAACGCTTCAGCCCGTAGCAGAAAAGTACGACATCGGCATGATCTGGCGACGAGTAGTGCTCAGTCGATCGGTTGCGTCGGCAACCGCGGGCGTTAAGGCCATCGACGACGCTCTGGAGCGCCTCGGGGAGCACGACTTCGTGCCGGCCCTCCATGACGACGACCTTGAACACCTGAGCAAGGCCGCCCGCGCCACCATCGAGGTCGCTGTCGCCCTCGACGAGAGCGGCGACAGCGGTATTGAGAATGCGAGGGCCTGCGTCGACGCGACCGTCAGGGCCGTAGCGGCTGCGAGAAGGACTGGGGTCTCTTGGCGAACGCTCGAACCACTTGCAGTCCTCTATGAGATGGTCGACGCGTGAAGGCGCCATGGGTTCCGCTGACGGGCATTAGGGACGCGGGGGCGTTCCGACACACAAACATTTCGTCCCTCAGTCCCAGGCGGCGATGTCTCACGCGGCGAACCCGTGCTGCGGGGTGGCGTTCAGCACCACAGGCCGCCCGTCTCCCCCGCCGAAGCTGGGGCAGGGCTCTCCAGCCATCCTCGCTGATGGCCCACGCGAGCAGGATTGCCGGGGGTGCATTGCATGTGAGGAATCGCCGGCAGGGCCTGAGGGACGGAATGTATGTGTGTCGGGAACCATTTCTTGGAACCACTTCTTGGCGTTGCTGCGCGGTCGTCATCACTGCGGCTCTGGAGCGGCGTAGGCCTGCGGGTTCAGCAGGTGCCGGGTGAGGAAAAGCGCTGCCTCGTCCATCGTCGGCTGCACCCATGCCGGCCAACGTGCCCAACCGTGCGGTTGTCCGGAATAGATGTGCATCTCTGCCGGTGCGCCCACCTTCGACAGTGCGTTGTACATGTTGATGCTGGCGGAGACGGGCACCACGGTGTCGGCGTTGCCATGCAGGAAAAACGTGGGCGGGAAACCCTCGTGCACATATTCGATGGGGCTGGCCTTGAGGGCATCGTGGGGGCTCGCAGACTCTCCGAGCAGCGCCGAGGCGGCGTTGGCGCCGGAAAAGCGCTCGCCGGTGTGGAACGCCACCGGCGGATACACGGCCACTACGGCGGCCACCGAGGTGTCGATGCCGGCGTTGCCGCCGTCGCCCTCGAACTCGGCGACGGTGGGCGTGCCCGCGAGCATCAGCGCAAGATGGCCGCCGGCGGAGTTGCCGACCACCGCGATCTTGTCAGGATCGACGCCGAGCCCGGCTGCGTTGGCGCGAAACCAGCGCATGGCCGCCTTCACATCGTGAATCTGCGCCGGCCAAGGGGACTCGGGCGTCAGTCGATACTCCACCGCGACACAGGTGAAGCCGTGCCCCACAAGGGCGCCGGCCTGCGGCGGCAGCATGTCCTTGGAACCCATGCGCCAGCCGCCGCCGTGGATCATCAGGACGCCAGCGCCGTTTGCCTGCTCGGGCCGATAGATGTCGGCGTGCAGGTCGCGCCCGCCGCCGCGTGCAACTTTCACAGCTTCGCGCGTCATTGGGGGGTCCATCCGTGTGCATGTAGCCCGAGAGCGTAACCCGTTCCACCTCGCGTCGGGGCGAAGTGGTTGTGGGACGGAAGGGAATGACTGGGTCAGCCGGAGGCGGGGGCGCGGGTGCCGTGCTGGATGTAGTGTTCGAAGTCCTCGCGGAAGTACTTGAGGGCGCTTTGCAAGGGTTCCATGGCGCCGGGGGCGTGCAGGCAGAAGGTGTTGGTGGGGCCGCCGATGAACTGGGCGTTGCGGGCCAGGATGTCGAGGTCGCCTTCCTCGCCGCGGCCTTCGAGAATGTCGATGAGAAGCGACTCTACCCACGGCAGCCCTTCGCGGCAGGGGGTGCAGAAGCCGCATGACTCTTGGGCGAAGAAGTGCTCGAGGTTGCGGCACATGTCCACCGGGCAGATGGAGTCGT
>VXPR01000431.1 GCA_009839405.1 Gammaproteobacteria bacterium | reverse complement strand
CAGCAACGCGGCGGCGCCAGCGTCGAGCGCTTCCCGCGCGGCCGCTGGCGCGCGGTCGAGGCTCGCAAGCGGCACGTAGCAGACTCGCAGCAGCCGGACATCCGCGGCGCAGAATTCCGTCTGCGCGCGGTTGGTTGCCGACGCCGTGTCGTAGAGCAGCTCCAGGTCGTCGCCGTGTTCGAGCTCTTCTAGCCAGACGTTGGTCGAGGTCGGAAAAACGAGCTGACTGGCGATGCCCATCAGATCGAGCGCGAGCGGCCGGTCCTCGCAGCGGAAGGCGCCGGTTGCGTCGTGGTTCTTGCGCGCCATGATTTCGGCTGCGTCGCCGGCGCGAAAGGCCGGATCGTCTTGTTGCCCGATGGCGCGGTCGAGACCGCCCCGGTGCCCCTTGCCGAAACGGGCGTTGAACGCTTCGCGCACGGCTCGTGTTCCGAACTCGTCGAGCCAGCCGGGAATCTCCATGACGTGGGAATCGGCGTCGTGGACGATGCGGTCCTCGATGTATGGCATGCAGGCACCCTAGGAGCTTGCGCCGTAGGAATGGCGCGGCAGCGTCATTCTACGGTGCAAGGTCATAGGGTAGGTGGGGGCTGGGGCCAGACGCCGAGCGCTGGCGAGGGGTTTGGCGGCGCTAGTCGGCTGACAGATGAGCGAACACTACTACGCGGTCCGCTTCAACGCTCTGCCGCGGGTGCCGCCGTTGACCAGAGCCACCTTGCCCCGCACGCCGAACACGCGCTGGCAGAACACCGACACCGGATTCCCCCTCAAGGCTACGCAGCGACTGTCTAGCCGCTCCGTTCCCCCGCAGCAACGCTCGGCGAGAGCGGCCCTCTTCAGGCTCATGGCCTCATGGGAAGCGCTCGCGTTTGACATCGGTTGTGCGGCGTCGTATAGCTGCGACATGGCTCGGTCGCGGCCATTGCTGGCGTGGGTGTTGACGACTGCCGTTTCGGCGGCCGGCGCTGCCTGCGCATGTTCACTACCTGCCTTTGCCTCTTCCGACGCGGGGCATATGCACCACGCGTCGGATGGTCATGTGACTCACGAGGCGGGCGCGGAGGAAGACTGCCTCCATGTCGATTGTGGCGATTGCAGCGCTGACGGCCTGACGCCCCGCCATTCGGCGGGCAGCAACCCAACGCCCGAGGTCTCCTTGGACGAAGCTACCGCGCTGGCCGGTGCCCACCCTCCCCTCGCGCCACGCTTGCGCGTCTCTTCCTGCCGTTCACCACCCCTCCCCCTAGCGCGCCTCGCCGATTCGCCGGTGCGCCGCTTCGACAAGATGCTCGACTAGCAATCTGCCGGGATTCCGTCGCGAGGCGGCGAAAGTGCAGGAGGTTTGCTAGCCCGGGTGCTGAGCGCAGGCGAAGCAAGAAGGCCGACAGTCGTAGCGAACTGCCGACGCGCCCGCAAGGGCGCGCTAGCACCTCCTCAAGGCTCCAGAGGCCGCGCGAAAACGCGATCTCGTTGGCTGGTTGCAGGAGGTAGACAAAATGCGTCGAACGGCGCTAGCGCGTTCAACGAGCGCGTCGGCAGTTGCTTCGCAACTGCTGGCCTACGGGTTCGCTTACGCTCACCCTCCGGCTAGGAGGCTGCGCCGTTTTCTATGGCGCAGCCTCCTAGCCCTCGCGTTGATCCCATGTGCCGCGGCGCCGGCGGCCCATGCACCCGCTTTTTCAACAAATGGCGACGAGACGCTCGCCAACCTCATCGCCGAGGCGCTCGAGCGAAACCGCGCCATTCGTTCGGCGGAATGGCAAGAGCGTGCGGCGCGAGAGGGGATTGCAGCGGCCACTGCGTTGCCAGACCCGTCATTGCAGGTCACCGGGTTTCCGCGAGGGCCCGAGACGCGAGTGGGACCACAGATCGCCGGCATTGCGGTGACGCAACGACTGCCTTGGTTCGGCAAGCTGACGGACGAGGGCGAAGCATTGGCTCGACAGGCAGAGCTGCGAGGTGCCCTCGTCAACGTGCTGCGCGCCGACACCGTCAAGCAAGTGAAGGTTGCCTACTATGAGGCTGCCTACCTCGCCAGAGCCATTCGGATCGCCAGCGAAGAAGCGGAATCGCTGCGTCACTATGAGTCGTTGGCGCGCGCCCGATACGCCCAGGGTGTGGGCTTGCAGCGCGATGTTCTGCGAATCCAGGCCGAAATCACCCGCGTTCAGGGGCGCTTGCAAGAGCTGGAAGCGGAGCGCAGGGCCGTGGCGGCGAACCTCAATGCCCTGCGCCATCAACCCATCGAACGCCCCTTGCCCACAGTGACGCCTGGCGTGCGCCCCACAGCGAAGTTGAATGGCGGCGCATTGCGCGCCAGCGCAAGAAGCTTTGCGCCGGAGGCCGGCGTGACGGCAGCGAAGCTGGCGCAAGAGACCGCCAGACTGCGCTTAGCCGAGCAACGCCATCTGCCAGACCTGGCATTGGCTGCCGGCTGGGGACTCGTGGGCGGCCGGCGTGACGAAGTGGGACGCCTGAACCCGCCCCCCGGCAACGGCGAAGACACCTTCCATGTCAGCGTGGGCGTGTCCATACCGTTGCAACGGGCCAAGTACGACGCTGGCAGGAGGCGGGTAGGTGCCAACCGTGCCGCGGCCGAAGAAGCGCACCGAAGCGCCCTTGCAAACGTCGATGCAGGCGTGCGTGCCATCGTCAGCAGGATCAAGGCCTTGGGTGAGCGCATCGTGCTCGCCGAGGGTACGTTGCTGCCGCAGGCCGAAGCGGCTCTAGGCTCCACGGAGGAAGCCTACGCCACCGGTGCCGTAGGCGTGCTGGAACTCCTCGACGACGAGAGGATGTTGCTCGACGTGCACCTTGCCATCGCCGGCTTGGAGGCGGACTACATGAAGGCATTGGCGAACATGGAACGCATCATCGGCACGCCGTTTCCCGTTGCCGGCGGGAGCGACCCATGAAGGCACGTGGCGTCTTGATGGTGGTTGGCGGCAGCATGCTAGGGGCGGTTCTGGCGGCGGCGGTGGCTTGGAGCCCTTGGGGCCGGGCCGTGCTCGGAGTCTCAAGCGAGACGGAGCCGCAAGAACCAGGCGCCGAAACGTCGGGAATCGCAGATCCAATGGCAGTTCGGGTGCCGCCGAAGTTCCTGCAGAACTTCGCGGTGCGAACTGCGGTCGCGGAGCGAGGCGTGCTGCCGGTGTCGATTCGCACGGTTGGCGTGCTGGCGCACAACGAAGAGAATCTGGGGGCGGTCACCACGAAGTTCGGTGGCTGGACCGAGAAGGCGCACGTCAACAACATCGGCGAGCACGTGGC
>VXPR01000057.1 GCA_009839405.1 Gammaproteobacteria bacterium | reverse complement strand
CGATGTCGCCCTGGCGCGAGACGCGGCCGGAGACATGCACGACGTTGTCGTCTTCGAAGCAGCGCACGACATGGGCGATGGCGTGGCACTCGCGCACGTGGGCCAGGAACTGGTTGCCGAGACCCTCCCCGTTCGAAGCGCCGGCGACGAGGCCGGCGATGTCGACGAACTCCATCAGGCTCGGCACCACCCGGGCTGGCCTTGCGATCTCGGCGATGCGGTCCAGACGGGGGTCGGGCACCGGCACCACGCCGGTGTTGGGCTCGATGGTGCAAAAGGGGAAGTTTTCGGCGTCGATGCCGGCGCGCGTGAGCGCATTGAAGAGCGTCGACTTGCCGACATTGGGCAGCCCGACGATGCCGCAGTGAAACCCCATCAGCGCTGGCCCCGACCTGCCGGTGCCGAACAGTCTGACGCTTGAGGCAGCCGTCTGCGGGTGTTGATGGCGTTCATGGCGGCATCGAAGTCACCGTGGAGAAGGCGACGCAATGTGTCGTCATCGAAGTCGGTGGCCTGCTCGATGCGATTTTGCTCGTCGGCCATCATGCGCGTGCCGGTGAGGTAGGCGATCATCTCGCCTGTGTTGCCCGGATGCCCGACGCCGATGCGCAGGCGGGCGAAGCCGGCCTGGTTGCCGAGCGCGGCGATCACGCTGCGGATGCCGTTGTGGCCATTGTGGCCGCCGCCCACGCGCAGCCGACAGGCACCTGGCTCGAACGCCACTTCGTCGTAGGCGATGAGAATCTCTTCCGGGGCTAGCTTGTAGAAGTGCGCGAGCGGCCCGACGGCGTCGCCGGAGAGGTTCATGTAGGTGTCTGGCGCGAGCAGCCAGACATCGCGACCGAGTATGTCGCCCCGGGCCACGCTGCCATGGAACTTGCGCTCCCGGGAAAGCGGCAGGTGGAAGCGGCCGGCGAGTCGATGCAGCCAGGCCATGCCGACGTTGTGGCGCGTGCGTTCATAGCGTGCACCGGGGTTGCCGAGGCCGGCGATGAGGCGGATGGTCACATTGGCGATCCGATCGGTTGATGGGGGAGCTCCGTCAAGCGGTCTCTCACCGGGGCTGTCACGCCCGACGGAGGGCCTGTCTCTGGAGAGTTCGCAACTTGCCCCTCCGCCGCTAGTGGGCCCAGGGCGCCGGCAGCGAACTGCCGGCGTTCGGGCGATCTGGCCGAGCGTTTGGGGGTCAATCCTCTTCGGAGTCTTCCTCGGCGGAAGGCTCCTCTTCCGCCTCCTCCATCTCTTCCTCGTCGCCACTGCCGCCGCGTGGAGGAATGACGCTCACGACCGGCAAGTCGTGGTCTTGTCCCTGGCCGAGCGCCACTAGGGTCACCCCGGGCGGGAGGGTAATGTCCGAGAGGTGAACGGAGTCGCCGACGTCGAGGTCGGTGACGTCCACCTCGATGTACTCCGGCAGATCGGCGGGAAGGCTGGAGATCTCCACCTCGATAAGGTTGTGCGATAGGCTGCCGCCGCCCTGGCGCACGCCGACGCAGTGGTCCTCGCCCAGGAAGTGCAGCGGCACCCGTATGTTGAGGGGTGCGTCGTCGCGCACGCGCATGAAGTCCACATGGATGACCCTGTCGTTGGCGGGGTGTCGTTGCAGGTCGCGCAGCACCGCCTGTTGGCCGACATCACCCACCTTGAGTTCGAGCACTTGGGAGAAGAACGCTTCATCCTGCATGAAGCGTGCAAGCTCCCGCTGCTCGAGAGACAGAGGCTGGGGATCGCGGTCGCCGCCGTAGAGAATGCCCGGAACCTTGCCGGTGAAACGGCGTAGGCGGCGCGTTGCGGCCTTGCCGATGTCGGCCCGGAATTCGGCGCGAACGGTGATGGTGTTGGCCATTTTGAGTGGCTCCGTCGTTGGCTAAGATGAGAGCTCGCGTGGCTTGGCGGCGATCGCTGCATGCGGCTCGGAGGTGGCGCAAGGCCGGTTTGCGACGGATTGCGTCGTAAGCGGCAGCGGCCGTGTTCCTAAAAGCGCATTTGCGCCTGTCCGTTGTGGCGGAACATGGCGCTGATCGACTCCTCGTTGCTCACTCGGCGAATGGCTTCCGCAAGCACGCCGGCGAGGCTCAATTGGCGGATCTTGCCACAGCCGCGGGCGTCATCCAACAGCGGCACGGTGTCGGTGACCACGACCTCGTCGAGTTCGGAGCTGTAGATGCGGCTTGGCGCGTCGTCGGAAAGCACCGGGTGGGTGATGTAGGCGCTGACGCCGGTGGCACCGCGTTCGCGCAGGGCGGCGGCGGCATTGCACAGGGTGCCGGCGGTGTCGACGATGTCGTCGACTAGGATGGCGGTGCGACCTTCCACCTCGCCGATGACGTTCATCACCTCGGAGGCATTGGGACGCGGGCGGCGTTTGTCGATGATGGCGAGATCGAGGTCGTCCACTTGCTTGGCGATGGCGCGCGCCCGCGCCACACCGCCGACGTCCGGGGAGACGAAGACCGGCTCGCCACGATGTCGGGCGAGGATGTCGTCCACGAGCACGGGCGATGCATAGACGTTGTCCACCGGGACGTTGAAGAAGCCCTGAATCTGGTCGGCATGGAGGTCGACGGTGAGGATGCGGTCGATGCCGACGCCGGCGATCATGTCGGCGACCACCTTGGCGCTTATGGGCACCCGCGCCGAGCGGGGACGCCGATCCTGACGCGCGTAGCCGAAGTAGGGCATGACGGCGGTGATGCGCTGCGCGGAGGCGCGCTTGACCGCATCGGCCATCATCATCAGCTCCATGATGTTGTCGTTCGTGGGCGCGCAGGTGGATTGGACCAGAAAGACGTCCTTGCCGCGGACGTTTTCGTCGATCTCCACCCGCACCTCGCCGTCGCGAAAGCGGCCGATGTCGGACGTGCCGAGAGAAATGTCGAGCTCTTCAGCAATCCGCCCGGACAGACCACCCACGGAACCGCCCGCGAACACCATGAGATCCTTCAACGCCCGCCCCCTTAAGGCCCTGCAAAGCCACGGGAAACGCCGCCCTCCTTTGTGCCCGACGCCGTGGCTGGGGTGGCAGGACTCGAACCTGCGCATGCTGGGATCAAAACCCAGTGCCTTACCGACTTGGCGACACCCCAATTCAACTCCGGCGCCAGCCAAACTCTCCAAAGGGCCAGCAAGCGCATTTTGGGGCAGCCATGCCCACGTTTGCAAACGCTGCCGTCGCGAAACCCGGCTCCTCCGTCACCCAGACAGGCAAACGCCCCTCCCCTTCCGTCATTCGGACAGGCAAACGCCCCTCCCCCTCCGTCATTCGGACAGGCA
>VXPR01000408.1 GCA_009839405.1 Gammaproteobacteria bacterium | reverse complement strand
GGGGACGCTTTTCTCGACTCCCCCGCGAGGGGGGAGTGACAGGAAGGCCCTCGCATCCCGACAACGGTGGTGGCGCGCCTGCGGGCTGTGCAGAGGCGCTAGTCCGCTAGCGAGCTGCGACCGCCGCGTTGCTCACCTCCGACGAGGCGTCTTCCGGTGGGTCCTCCGTGGCAACCCTGAGGCCCGTCATGGCGTTGCCGAGTTGGGTGGTGAGGATTTGGGCGCCGGCGTGGATGTCGGCCGAGCGGATGAGGACGCGCTCGCCCTGTTCGCCGTCGGCGCGCCCGACGCGTTCCACCGTTACGCCGCGCAGGCGTCCCTCTTCCACCAGATACACGCGGTCTTCGCCGAAGATGGCTTGTTCGGGGGCGGCGATCACCGAGTCCACGGCCGGCAGATGCAATTCGAGCTCCACCACGCGGCCCACTTCGAGAAGCGTCGCGCCGCCCTGCACGCGGAACAGGCCATCGACCCCGGCCGTGCCGCTGTCCACCTGTCCTGACAGGCGATTCAAGGAGGCATCGAGGATTGGCTGGGTGAGGAGCTTGGCCGGCAGGCTGGTTGCCGTGCCAGCCCCGAGGGCGTTTCGCACGGTGGCCAGCGCGCGGCCCGGAATCTGCGCCCGCACCTCCAGCGCTGCGGTGTCGTAGACGTCCACCACTACTTCGCCAGGGCCTACCCGTTCGCCTGGCGCCACAACCACCCGCGCCACGCGTCCGTGATATGGCGAGCGAATCCGTGTGCGCTGCACGGCGAGTTCCGCTTCCGCCAGCAACGCTTGGCTGCGGCGTAGCCGCGCTTCGCTCATGGCCAAGCGATTGGCGAAGTCCTCCACCGCGCCTTCGGCTTGGCGCAAGGCGATGGCTTGCTGGTGCGCCTGGCGTTCGATGGTGTCGAAGAGGGTCTCCGACACCGCGGAGTTCTGGCGCAGTTCCTTGTGCCGCTTGAGGTCCTTGAGGGTCAGCTCGACTAGCTTGCGCTGGTGTTCCAGCGTCGCTTGATCGTCCTTGCCGGCAAGCTGGAGCGAAGCGAGATTGGCACGCGCTTCCTCGACATCGGCGCGGCGCTGTTCGGCCATCAGGCGGGCGTCGCGGTCGTCGAGCACGACGAGCACATCGCCTCGTTCCACATGCTGGCCCTCGACGGCTGACACTTCGCGCACTTCTGCAGCGAGTGCAGAGGCGAGCGACGACACGCGCGGCGTCTCCACACGCCCGACGAGGCGCAGTTCCGGGGCGATGGCAGCCGGCTCCGCCACCATGGTGTTGACCTCCCAGGCGGTCTCCTCCTGCGCCACCAGTTCCGGTTCCGGCGCCATCGCGACGAGCAGGGCGATGACGGCCACGGTGGCCACCACGAGCAGCAAGAACACGCGGGTGCCGGTCCAACCTAGCTGTGCCCGCGCTTGCGCGATGCTCTTGATACGTCGCCAGATCGCAGTGGGCGAAAGCCAGTTGCGTTTGTCGTTCTCTTCCTTCATTCGCATGTTCTCCGGAGAATCTACGGGCGGGAAGCTGCGCCTTCGCCCAGGAGTTCGGCCTCAGCGTCCCGTCCAGGTTCTTTGCGCGGGCGCAACATTCGCTGCACCCACAAGGGTGCCCGATCGCCAGCCTCGACGATGGAAGACAGCAGAGCCGGGATGACGAGCAACACCAGCACCGTGCCGTAGGCGAGGCCGAAGCAGATGGCCGCCGCGAGCGGCGTGTAGATGGCTGCCACCGGCGCCTGTTCCAGCATCAGGAACGACAGGCCGGCGATGGTCGTGATCGAGGTGACCACCACCGGGCGCAAGCGGGCGCAGACGGCGTCTTCGATGGCCTGCCGCGCTTCCACGCCGTCGGCGCGCAGGTTCTTGAAGGTCGTCACGAGGATGATCGAGTCGTTGACGATGATGCCGGTGAGGGCGAAGAGCCCCATCATCGACATGGGATTGATCGGCAAGCCCATCAGCAAGTGCCCGGCCAGGGCTCCGGTGAGGCCGAGAGGTATCGCCGCCATTACGGCCAGCGGCCATGTGTAGGACGAAAACACCCACGCCAACACGATGAAGATGAGGCCGAGGGTGATGAAGAAGCTGCGCAGGAACTGCGCCTGTGTCTCCTGCGCCGCAAGGCTAGCGCCGTCAAGGCCGTAGCTGATGCCGTACTTGCGTTCGAGTTCCGGGATCACTTCCTCGGTGGCAAACGCCACCACCTCGCCGCCGGTGATCGTGCCAAGGTCCACGTCGCCGCTCACGGCAACCGTTTTTTGCGTGTCGTGGTGGCGGATTTCCTCGATGCCGCGCCGTCGCTCCCAGGTTGCAACGCTTGCAAGCGGCATCATTTCGCCGCCGCTCGTGCGGATGGGGAAACGGGCAAGGCTGGCGGGATCTGCGCGCTCGATTTCCGGCAGTGTCAGGCGCACTTCGGTCTCGGCGTCGGCGTCTTGGAAAATCTGGACGCGGCGGCCGTCGTAGGCGGCGCGCAATTGGCTGCCGACGGCACCGGTGGAGAGGCCGAGTGCCTGTCCCTCCGGGGTCAGCTCGAAGACGAGCTGATCGTTGCCGTACGGCAGGTTGTCGTGCAGGTTGCGCACGCCATCGAGGGTGGCGAGGCGCTCCATCAACTCATCGGAGGCGCGCTTGAGATCGGACACCTCCTCGCCCTTGAGCAGGAGGCTGAAGTCGGAGTTCCACGAGAAGCGTTCGAGTACCTGCAAGCTGTCCACGACGTGCGAACGCGGTGCCCTTTCGTTCCACGCCAGGGCGAACTCGGCGACCGTGGCGCCGCGCTTCTCCTCGGACACCATCTCCACCTGAATGCTGGCGTACTGCGCGCCCACCTTGCGATCGTTGGCGATGATGGCGGTGTTGTTCGACACCAAGTGCGCGACCACGTTGTCACCGCCAACGGCTGCGTCCGCGGCGGCGATGACGCCTTCGAGTTCGCCCAGGTACGCGAGCTTCTCGCTCTCGGGTGTGCCAGCCGCGAACTGCACCTGAGCACTCACCACATCCGGCGACAGGTTGAGGTTGAGATCCGTCTTGATCCAGCCGGAAACCCAGAGCGTCATCATCACCGCGAACAGCGACCCGGCGCCACCGACAACCACCAGTCGATTGTGCATGGCAAGCCGAACCATCGGCCGAAAGCGCTCTTCCCGGAAGCGGGCGAAAGCGGTGTCGAAACGCTTGCGAAAGGCGCTCTCGGTGCGCTGGCGCATGCCCTCGAACGACGCACGCAGGTGGCCAGGCAGGACGAGGAAGCACTCGACGAGCGATGCGCCGATCATGAAC
>VXPR01000441.1 GCA_009839405.1 Gammaproteobacteria bacterium | reverse complement strand
GTGCTCATCGAAGAGGACGAGATTCGCGTCTTCGATGGTCGGCGGGGGCGCCGCCGCCACGGTTGGGTGGTGGTGGGTCGCCGGCTGGTGGAAGTGCGCAAGACCGTTTCCGTTGGCGCGATGGCGGATCTCTTCGCCTTGCTCTCGCCCAAGCTGCCGGAGCGTTTCACCACAGCCGACCTCGCCGCCGCGATGCGCCGGCCGCGCCGATTGGGGCAACAGGCGGCGTATTGCCTGCACGCTTGCAACGTCGTGGAGATCGTTGGCAAGGAGGGCAACGCCATCGTCTATGCACGTAATTGCGCGTGATGGCGCGCCTTCGCAGGCGCGTTGGCAGTTCGCTCCGCGAACTACCGCCTCCGTGGATTCGCTCGCAGCGACGGCTAGGCGATAAGCTCTGTGCCGCCTTTTGCCAAGGGGAGATTCGTGGACCTGTCGAGATTGACAACGGCTCTGCTGGCGCTGGCGTGGCTCGCCGGCTGCACGTCGCTGTCCGAAGTGGCGCCGGCTGGGCTTGACTTGTCCGGAGAGTGGGTGGTGGACGAGGCAGCGAGCGATCCGCCGCCGGACGTGGACGCCATTCGCCGTCGCGAGGATCGACGCATCGCCCGCGGGCGGCAGAGGGATCCCACGGCATCCGGCGCTTTCGTGGCGCAGGACTTCCCGGTGCTGGCAGCGACGCGCCTCGTGATCGAGCAGGACCGCGAGTCGATGGGCGTGCACTACTTCCGCGGCGACGATTCGAGCTATGTCGACTTCACCTGGGGCACGCGCGAGCGCGACTTCTGGCAGGTACGCACCGGCTGGCAGGAAGGCGAGCTCGTCATCCTCTCCGAACGCGGCGGCGTGGAGGGCACTGAACGGCTGCGCCTCGAAGACGGCGGGCGCCGCTTGCGCGTTTCCGTCTCGGTGGATACGGGCGGGGAAAAGGTGCGCAGCGAACGGGTGTTCCACCGCCGCTAGCAGCCTGTTGGACTTGGCGATGGGACGGTTCTCGGAGGGAAGGCATTCTGCCTTCCTTGGCGCCGTCAGGCGCCCTTCGGTCGCAAACCTCGCGCGGCGCACCTGACGGGGCGCAGCGAAGGCAGGATGCCTTTCCTCCGAGTGCGGCGCGCCAAGGTGAAAGTGAGACGCCACCCGCGGATGTAAACGGGTTGACACAACCCGCGGTTTTCTGAAACATCGCGCCGTCCGCGCATGTGGGCTTGCGGTGCTTTAGGAGTGGCCGCCTCTCGCGTGCGCTTTTTTGGATGTGGCCAGACGCATGGCCATTCACGAGGCGAGCCGCCGGGTCCACCAACAACCCCACCGAGCGGCGCGTCGAACGCAAAGAGAGGGACACTCAATGACGAAGAAGGTACTGCACGGTGCGGCGCTGTTGCGCGGCCTCTCGTGGGGCACGGCCATCGGCCTTGTCGCCGGCGCGGCGTTCGCGCAGGCGCAGCAGGTTGACGACGACGATCGAATGATCGAGGAAGTGGTCGTCACCGGATCGCTCATCAAGAAGGACAATTTCGACTCGGCCTCGCCGCTCAAGGTGCTCGACGCCGTGGACATCGAGGCGGAATCCACCCCGGCTATGGGTGAGATCATCTACAACCAGACCTTCAACTACGGCTCGGACGCCTTCGCGTCGCACTACTCGGTGACCAACCCCGAGGGCAACCGCACCGGCGCGAACCTTCGTGGTCTGGGCGGCGGAGCGACGCTTACCCTGCTGAACGGCAAGCGTGTGCTCGATGCCAACCTCAACAACCTCATCCCGCAGATCGCCGTGCGGCGGATCGACATCCTCAAGGACGGCGCATCGGCCCTGTACGGTTCCGATGCGGTGGCGGGCGTGCTCAACATCGTGCCGAAGACGGGCTACCAAGGCGCGGAAGCCGGCGTGCAGTACCAGATGGACAGCCGCGGCGACCACAGCGAACAGGTGGCCAACTTCCTCCTGGGCGACCTCACGGACAACGGCTACTTCACCGTTGCCCTCGAGTATCGCCAGCGCACGGCGCTCTACCAGACGGAGCGCCCAAACCTGCTCGGCAACAGCTTCTCGAGCTCCGGCACCGGCAACCCCGGCACCTACAACGTGCCCGTCAGGGGCGAGGACGGTTCCATCGTCGGCAGCGCCCGCACCCCAGACCCGGGCTGCGGCGTGGCGCAAAGCCCCGGCGGCAACGGCCTCGGCACGGAGATCGGCAACTACCGCAACAACATCTCCGGCAACCTGGTCGGCACCACCTGCCGCTTCCAGTTCGGCGAGTTCTTCAACTTCGTCACGCCCAACAAGGTGCTCAACACCTACGTCAACTTCGAACGGCAAGTGACGGACAACCTCGCCTACAACGCCGACCTCATCTACTCCCGCCAGCGCACCCGCAGCCGAGGCTCCCCCACCAACCCCGGTGGGCGCGTCCGCGACATCAACCTCGCGCTCGGCGGCGTATCCGGTGACCATCCCGGCAACCCGTTCACGGCCTTCTACGACCGCAACGGCAACGGCAGGGTCGATCTCGGCAACATGGAAGTGCTGCACGCCCAGGACATGGACGGCGACGGCATCCCGGATCGGGACGCCGACAACAACGTCATCCTCGCAGAGGATCCGTTCGATCCCAGCATGGGCATCGAATTCAACGAGGACGTGCAAATCGCCGCACTGCGCCTGTTCGGCAAGCTCGGCAACCTGCCGTCGAACCTCGACGCCTCCGGCGCCAACCTCGGCTACGCCACCTACGACATCAACACCTACCGCATGGGTCACAACCTGACCTACACCTTCAGCGAAGGGTGGCTGGGCGACCGCGGCTGGGAGGTGATCGGCTCGGTGCAACTGCAACAGAACGTGGACTTGCGTTTCCGCAAGAACGGCAGCTATCGCGCCGTCCTCTTGGGGCTGCAAGGGGAACTGGGGCCAGCGCCGGGCGTGCCGGACGGCCATCCGGATCAGTACCGCTACTACAACCCGTTCTCGACCAGCGCGCTCAACTGCCGCTATCGCAACTGCACGGACCCGGGTGCGGCAAGCAATCCGAACCTCGGCGACTATCCGAACCACCAGTTCGTGGCGGATGCCATCGACATCAACGCCATTCGGCTGCTCAAGACCACGCTCACGTCGTATGACGTGCTCGCCACCGGCGACCTGCACGACGGCTGGGCCGGCACGATCGCCGGTGCGGTTGGCCTCGAGCGGCGTTCGGTGCGGCTCATCTGGGACGCCCGCAGCGACGAGAACCAGTGCAACAACTGGTACGACGCCTGCTCGTTCGACTACACGGCGCA
>VXPR01000239.1 GCA_009839405.1 Gammaproteobacteria bacterium | reverse complement strand
GGCGGGGGTGTGGGCATCTGCCCCCAAACCCCTGGCTGGGGCTCGCGGTCGGGCCCCAGCCCCCACCACCCCACGACCTTGCACGGCAGAACCGCGCCCTTGCGGGCTTCTGCCGTGCAAAGCTCCTGGATGCCCTCCGCCCCAAGGACCCTCCCGGGCCCCACAAGCTGATGTTCCGGTCACTCGCACGCCTCAAGCCCTATGCCAGCCGCTACCGGGGTCGGATCACCTTCGGCATCTCGCTGTTTCTGGTCGCGCGGCTATTCGAAGGCTCGATACCGTACTTCCTGAAAGTCGGCATCGATTCCATTGCCAGCGGCGAGGGGCAGATTCTGCTGCCGGTGGCGGGCATCGTCGTCGCCGTGTCGCTGCGCTTCGTCACCGTGAGCTGGGCACGCATCGCTGTCCGTCGCTCGGCCTACCTGCTCGCCTGCGACTTGAGGCGCGACCTCTACGAGCACCTTCAGGTCATGGGGCCAAGGTTCTTCGGCCAATACTCGATCGGCGACATGATGACTCGCGCCATCGCCGACATCTCTCTCATACAGCGGCTCATCTCGCACGGCACGACGCTGCTGGTGATTATGGTGTTCGCGACCGTGGTGGGCTTCGGCTACATGCTCTATCTCTCGCCGATGCTGACGCTCCTGATCCTGCCGCCGCTGCCGTTCGTGTTCATGTACACGTTCCGCGCCTCGCGGCAGATGGGGCTCGCCTCACGGCAGGTGCAGGACCGCCTCTCGGACCTCGGCGCCCACGTGCAGGAGAACCTCTCCGGCATCCGCACCATTCAGGCCATGGTGCAGGAGGACATCGAGATCAAGCGCTTCGAGCGCACCAACCAGGGCTATGCAGACGCCTTCTATCGCCACGCCCGCATCACTTCGCTGATGAGCGCTGTGATGCCGTCCATGGCGGCGGTTTGCTCAGTCACCATCCTCGGCGTCGGCGGCATCATGGTACTGAACGGCGACATAAGCATCGGCGATTTCACTGCTTTTTTCCTTTACGTCACCATGGTGGTGCAGCCGTTCCGCGTCGCCGGGATGGTGGTGAACATGTTCCAGCGCGCGGCGGTGGCGTCGGATCGCCTGTTTGAGGTGTTCGACCGACCGCCGGAGATTCCCGACGCGCCGCAGGAGGGCATTCCGGCGCACATTCGCGGCGACCTCGAGATTCGCGGTCTTTCCTTCACCTACGACAAGGCCACGACGCCAGCGCTCGCCGATGTTTCCCTCGCCATCGCTCGCGGCGAGTCCATCTCGGTGATGGGACGGGTGGGTTCCGGCAAGTCCACGCTGCTCAAGCAGCTCGTGCGCATTCACGACCCCGAACCCGGCACCGTGCTCATCGACGGCCGCGACGTGCGCGACTACCCCTTGGCCCAGCTTCGCGCCCAGGTGGCGCTGGTGCCCCAAGACCCGTTCCTGTTCGGCGAGCCTCTGCGCGACAACCTCACCTACGACGATCCTTCGCGAAGGCTGGACCGCATCTGGATGGCCGCCGAATCGGCCGACCTCAAGGACACCATCGAGTCCATGCCGGAACAGATGGAAACCGTGGTGGGCGAGCGGGGCATCACCTTGTCAGGCGGCCAAAAGCAGCGTGCAACGTTGGCGCGCGGCCTGATCCGCCATTCTCCGGTTCTGGTCCTCGACGACTGCTTCTCGTCTGTGGACACCGAAACCGAGGAACACATTCTCGCCGAGCTCAAGCGCCTGCGCAGCGGTCAAACCACCATCATTGTCTCGCACCGCGTCTCCACCGCCCGCCACTCCGACCGCATCGTCGTGCTGGACGAGGGCCGCATCCTCGAAGTGGGCACCCACAAGGAGCTCCTCGAAGCCGGCGGCTTCTACGCCGAACTCGAGCGCATCCAGCGCGAAGGCGCCGACGAGGCCGATTTCGAGGCCGCGGCCGCGACTGCCGCCGGGGCGGGAGGCTAGACGATGGCGGAGATGATGGAGTCGACCGCTCCCGATAGGGACCAACCCGGGCAAACCCAGGCGGACAAGCTGAAGAACTACCGCCGCGACTATTCCATGTTCGATGCCGACCTCTCCGGCAACGTGCTCAACTTCCGGCTCCTGGGCCGGCTCTTGAAATGGCTCGTGCCCTACCGCGTGCAGTTCGTCCAAAGCGCCGTGCTGGTGCTCGTCACCTCGACGCTGGCGGTGCTGCTGCCGATCATCATTTCCATCGTCGTCATCGACCACATCGTCCGTGGCGACGTGCCGGAGACGGCGATGGACCTCGGCATGATCGACCTGACGGAGTGGTTCGTCGGCACCACGGGACTGCCGCCGCTTGGCGCTGCGTGCGTGCTCTACGCACTCGTGCAGCTCCTCTGGGCCATCACCGGCCACTACCACCGCATGACGTTGGTGACGGCGGTCATCAATGGCCTGAGGGACCTGCGCCGCGATCTCTTCGCCCATCTCGAAACCCGGCCCTCGCAGTTCTACGACCGCGTTGCCGTCGGCCGGGTGATGACCCGCGTCACCAACGACGTCGAGGCGCTCTACGAACTCCTGCGCGGCATGGGCAGCCTGATCGGCGAACTGGTGCCTTTCTTCGTGGCGCTCGTGGTGATGCTCGCCATCTCGCCGACCATGACCGGCATCCTGCTCCTCGCCCTGCCCCTCATGGCCGTGGCCACGCACTACTTCCGCGCCGCCACCCGGGTGCTGTTCCGGCAAACGCGACAGACCGTCTCGGCCATGAACCAGAACCTGCAAGAGAACCTCTCAGGCCTGCAGGTGGTGCAGATTTCCCAGCGCGAGAGCTACAACCACGACCGCTACATGAAGATCAACCGGCGCAACCTCGAACTCGAGACCAAGTCGATGAAGCTGTCGACGCTCTACACCGCCTTCACCGACTCCATGGCGAGCGTGGCGATGGGCGCCATCCTCTGGTACGGCGGCGGCGAGGTGATCCAGGGCCACATGCGCCTCGGCGAGATGATCCTCTTCACCCACTTCATCAACATGCTGTTCCATCCGGTGGTGATCCTGGGCGAGCAGCTAAACATCCTGTTCCGCGCCATGGCGAGCGGCGAGCGCATCTTCCAGGCGCTCGACTGGGACGAGAAGATCCACGAGCCGGCGCGGCCGGTGACGCTGCCGCCACGGCTCGAGGGCGAAGTGGAGTTCCGCCATCTCGACTTCCGCTACGACTTCGACGTGCCGGTGCTGCGCGACGTGTCGTTCATTATTGAACCCGGCGAGAAGCTCGCCATCGTCGGGCCCACCGGCTCCGGCAAGAGCACGCTCATCAAGCTGCTC
>VXPR01000211.1 GCA_009839405.1 Gammaproteobacteria bacterium | reverse complement strand
GCCTGATGCCGCTCGGCGTCATTCCCATCAGCATGGTGGCGGAGTGGCAGGGGGTGGCGGCGGCCCTGGTCGTCAGCGGCCTGGTCTTCATGGTGCTGATCGCCGTATTGCTGGTGCTTTCGCCTGCAGTGAAGACGATGAACCGCGAACTGGTGGCGGCGGCGAGCTAGCGTGCCCGCCAGGGCGCGCCGGGACGGGACAAGCTCGTCCCCTACGAACTACGTTCTACGTCAGGATGCGGTCCAGCACCGGGCGGATTTCCTTCAGGAACCGCTCCGGGTGTTCGCTCATGGGGAAGTGGCCGAGGCCCTCCATGGTGCGGTAGCGGGCGCCGGGGATCATGGCCGCGAGTTCCTTGCCGCCGGCCGGGGTGCCGCTCCAGTCGTACTCGCCGTTCAGGATGTCGACGGAGCAGACTTTCGTGTCGATCGTGGCGGCGGTGTTGCGCACGTCGTGGTCCACGGAGTAGTAGTAGAGGTCGCCTCGAAACACCGCCGGGGCGCCTTGGCTGTACACCCACGCGGTTTCCCGCCGGAGTGCCTCCGGGCTCGTCGGCGCCATCATCCCGTACATGAGATGGGCCTTGAAGTCGTTGCTCACTTCCGGATGGTAGAACTCCATGTTGAAGCCGCCAGGGGTGTAGGGAACCGTCTCCAATCCCACAACCGCCCGGAAACGCTGCGGGTGGTAGAGGGCGAGGTCGATGGCCAGGTGCCCGCCGATGGAACTGCCCATGTACACCGGCCGGTCGAACCCGAGCGCCTCGGAAAGGGCCAGCGGCACCGACATGAGGAACTCGCGGGTGAGGCGGTACTCCCGGCGCCACCATTGTTCGCCTTCCGGCGGCACCGACTTGCCGTGGCACGGCAGGTCGTAGGCCACCATGCGGAACTTCGATTGCAGCTCCTTATCTTCCAGCACATGGCGCCACTGGCGGCCATCGGCGCCGGCGGTGTGTTGCAAGAGGAGCCCAACATCGCCGGTGCCGGCTTCCTCGAAATAGACCCGATAGTCGGTGGGAGCCGACTCGCCGTCGCTCGTCAGGGGTAGATGCACGTAACGCCCTTGGGCAGCGTCGAAGCGAACGGAGTCAGGCATTGCGCATCTCCCGCATGATTTCGATGAGGCGGCGGACGGCCGGATAGTAGGCGCAGTAGTTGGCGTGGTCGCCAACCACGGTGAAGCCGTGGTGGATGGCGGCGGGGTAGAGGTCCTGATAGAACGGTCGGGGCGTTGCCGCCAACAACCGCTCCCACTCCCCTTCGTCCGCCTGAATGGCGAGGTGACTGGCCATGCCGCCGGACCACGGCGCCGCGCTCGCCACCTGGCCGTCCTGAATGTCGAGGCGCGTGTTGCGCTGGCCGACGCCGATCCGCAGCGTCGCGTTCCACAGCCTCGCGTGCAGGCGGAACTCGGCGTCCTCGTTGGCGCGATCCTTCAGCCCCGGCCAATCGAGCATGGCTTTCCCCTCCGCTTTTTCCTGAGCAAAGCAGTTCGCGCAAGCGACTGCCGGAACGCGCCTTGTCATGGCTTCACAAGGTCGCGTAGGGTACGCACGCTCGAGCAACCTGTCGAACTTCGACCCGGATCGGTCGCCAGCTTCACGAGAGCGGCCCCGAGGCCGATGAGGAACCCTCCCATGCCCATGAAAATCGGCCTGGTGGCCGACACCCACATTCCCGAAGCCCGCGCCGAGCTCTGGCCGCAGGTGTTCGATGCCTTTGCTGGCGTCGATTGCATCTTCCACGGCGGCGACGTGCACGACCTCGCGCTGCTCGACGAGTTCGAACGCATTGCGCCGATCTACTGCGCTCGGGGCAACGGCGAAGACGGCTCCGGGGGCCGGCCCATCCAGCCGGAAGACGAGCGGGTGAAATACGTCTGGACCTTCGAAGACCTCGAAGGGCTCACGGTGGGACTCACCCACTACATCCCGGTGGAGGCAACCAGCAACCCGGATTTCGCCCTGGCGCGCTGGATCGAGCGCTTCTGGCCCGAGCGCAAGCCCGACGTGATCGTCTCCGGCGACACCCACACCGAGTTCATCGGCGAATGCGAGGGGGTCTTCTGCGTCAACCCCGGTTCCCCCATCTATCCGCACAACTACGACACCCAATACGGCACGATCGGCTTTCTGGAGCTGGACCAGGGCAAGGCCTCCGCCTCGGTTTGGCTCATCAACGACGACGGCATTGAACCCTTCGACTGGGGTTCCCCACCCCGCTGGCGCTGACTGCACGGGCCCTTCTCGGGGAAGTTCGCGAGGGCCGAACCGGGGCACCTCGCCACGGGCTCGGCGCTGGCACGCCAACTCCAGAACGGTTCGTACCCGCCGTAAGCAATGTCCTACAAGTGTGGGGCGAATCACGCACAAAGCGTGGGGTAGTCGGCGGGCATACCCCGGCCCCGCCCATCTCTACGCTCCTCCTTCGACTTTCGTCCGCTTGCGGACGCTCGAACACGAAGGAGAAGCATCATGTCGAAGAATACGCCCATGGGCGCCATCCCCATCCCGTTTGGCGCCGATGGTTCGCCTCCCGGCGAGGATTGGCAGGAGGTTCGCGACGCCGAAACGGGCGAACTGCTCGCCTATGGCCGCCGCATCGACGCGCGGGAGGCGGAGCGCCTGGGCGAAGCCATGCACGCGGCGGGTGGGGTGCGCACGGGCCGTGGCCCCGGTGCGTCGAGGGGGCCCGGTCGGTCGCCAGCGCGTGGCCGCACGGGCGCACCGGAAGACGCCGCGCTGCTCTTCGGCGGCAAGCCGATGCCGGCGGGCCATTTTCACTTTGCCTTGCCGCTGCCCACGAATCCGCACGCGCCGGACGGAAACGGCGACAGCGGCTGCCTGGAACCCGATCTCGACCCAGACGGCGACGACCTGCGTGCCGAGCGCTCGAAAGCACGCCACGAGCAGAAGGAACAGCGGCATCGGGACAAGATGCGAGAGCGGGAGGCCAAGGTGATTCGCAATGCCCGCTCGGAGCGCAAGGCGCACAAGAAGGCGGAGACCAAACGCAAGCGCCTGCGCAGCGGCAAACGCTCGCTCAACCGCCGTCGTTAGGGGTTGGCATGGAACAAAGGGTGCAATCGTATGATTCGAGATCGCTTTCTTCGTAGGGGCGGGGCTTGTCCCCGCCCGTCTTGAAGGCGTCGACAGATTCAGCGCCGACGCGGCGGCGTCGGTCGCCGAATCCATCGTTGCGCCTGAACGCATCCCCGCCTCGCGCATGCCGCAGTTCTGGAACGGAGCCCCTTCCTGTCACTCCCCCCTCGCGGGGGAGTCGAGAAAAGCGTCCTCGCTTTTCT